>JAAESJ010000431.1 GCA_024229495.1 Verrucomicrobiaceae bacterium
AACAACGAGCATGTTCTTGAAGCCCATCAGCACCTCAGTAAAGCCAATAAAGAGAACGCACCACGCTTCCACGACGTGATCGAATTCCTTAAAAAGGAAATGCAGGGAGATCGCCCGTCCTAGTCGGGAAATACCACAGCCAAGATGTTTCCAGGTGCACAATCATTCAAGGGGAGGCAACTTCTGTCATGAACCCGGGTATCATCCTGCTCCTGGCATTCTCCACGGCCTCGCTCCTTATATTACTCTATCTTCTGCGCTCCCAATCCGGCATTATCAAACAGTTGCGCCATCAGCGCGATGCCATCGAAATCGAGGAACATCGAATGTTCGATTTTCTTCACGGTCTGGGAGAAACCCTCATCAAGGAAGGCTCCACCCAAACAACGATATTGCACCGCACGATTGTACGCGGGGCCGCAATGGTCGTTGATACACACGGCGCGGCACTCTATCTCCTGGACAAAACCGGTGGCCGACTCGTGCCACAATATCAGAGTGAAGCATGCCCGCCTCTGATTCCCATCCCCACGCATATCACCCAGCAGTCCCATGATGCCCCGAACACACTGGGCAGCTACGTGAGGCTTACCAGCATCGGCTGCGAATGGGGGCCTTTTGGTGAGGCTCTCTCCACGGAGCAACCACAATTCATTGAGGATTTGAGTGCTGAGAAATCCTTCGAGTCAGCCGATTTGGAATGCCATCAGGGGGTTTCAGTCATCGTGGCGCCTCTGATCTATGGAAGTAAAAAACTCGGGATACTGGCGGTTGCCAACTCATCGGTCGCCGACCGTTTCACCAAGAATGATTACGATGTGTTCCGTTCAGTCGCCGAGCAATCTGCATTTGCCCTCGGCAATGCCCTTATTCATCATGAGGCAGCCGAGAAACGTCGGCTTGACCAGGAGCTCAACACGGCAAGCGAAGTCCAGCGCATCCTGCTGCCCGATAAGGATCCTGAGGTCAAGGGTTACCGGATTGCAGGACTCAATGTCCCGGCAAAACTGGTTAGTGGTGACTACTTCGACTTCTTTGAAATCGATGATCAACACCTAGGCGTGGTTATTGCCGATGTTTCCGGCAAGGGAGTCCCGGCATCGCTAATCACCGCCATGTGCCGTAGCGTGGTCCGTGCCAACTCAATCGACACGCTATCACCCTCCCGTGTGCTCTCAAAGGCAAACGTCCAGCTGTTTCCCGATATCAGGGAAGACATGTTTATCAGCCTTGCCTATATCGTCCTGAAAGCAGATAGCCCGGAGATGCAAATGGCAAGGGCCGGCCATGACCCGCCACTCCACTACCACGCATCAGAACAAACCGTAACAACTCTACAAAGCCCAGGCATAGCCATAGGTATTGATGCCGGCAATGTCTTTGAAAAGGCCATTCAAGACCAGAAACTGGAACTCCTTCCGGGCGACATTCTGCTGCTCCACACCGATGGCGTCAACGAGGCCACCAACAGTCACGGAGAAGAATTTGGGATGGATCGCCTCTACAAAGCACTGGTTAATGCCGCTCCGGGAGGCGCTACCGAAGTCATAGAAAGTATCCGTGACGCGGTGGAAAAATTCGCCGGAAATGTCACCCAGAATGACGACATCACGCTGGTAGCCCTTGAGAAGTGCTGACCCGGTCAGAACTCCAAAGCCATCAAATCCTGCCATCGGTTTGAAGGGAATTACCAAAAGTGCATTTCTTTTCGGGAAATTCGACTGTATCAGGGTATAATGCGCGCCCAAAAACTATCCCATTCATGAGCGAAGAAGTTGCCCAAAATCCCGATAACG
>JAAESJ010000432.1 GCA_024229495.1 Verrucomicrobiaceae bacterium
AATGTTGGGCTTTTCTGCAGCCTGCAGAAAAGCAGTAAAGGCCATGACCGTGCCCCCAAGGGCCAATACGATTGCCAGAAGTGATCGTGCCGTTGTTGATGTTCTCATCAGGTAGTAGAAAATGGATTACACTTATTCCCCTTGCTGTTTCTCAGCCTGTAATGGTGCTCATTACGCTGCAACTTCGCGCTTGCCGGCGGATTGTCCAGATCGCAACCGAGCTTTCAGCCTTACTTGGGCCTGGGAAGCGGACCCGTGTAGGGGCGCGGATTCTTCGGAGCCAGTGCCCCGAACATCACGACTGCCGGAGTAATGGTTTCGCTGACAGTAAATTCCGTCTGCCCTGGCCACTGGTCGATATCGTAGTAGGAATAGAGAGATGGAATCGCATCAACCGCCGGTGTCGGCGGATAGATTCCGGTAATCCAGCTCTTGCCGCTGGATGGCCCGTAAACCCAGATCCCCGGCAGGTATTCCTCCAGCTCATCATTCATGGATTCCAGGTATTCCGGATGCAGCAGGTGCCTCTGCCCAAGCCCGGAGCACTGAACCTGGCCCATTGGATTGGCTCCAAGGGCCACGTCGGCAGAGGCGCAAAGCAAATCGTAATATTTTCTATCCCCCGTCATCTTCCACATCAACGCCATCCACCAGGCCTGTGCCGTGGATGCCGTCCCGTGCCCGAGCGGAGCCCATGGATGCTTAAAATGGACATAGCCCTTCTTTAAGGTAAATGCATTGACCGCCCAACCCACCGCATCCATGCACCCCTTCTTGAGCTTTTCCCGGAAAGCCAGGTCCAGACCGGGTAAACCGGCAGGCAAGGAATGAAAGGCATAGGCCAGGCTGATATTGTTCAGGTAATCGAGCTTGGCTTTCCTCAATGTCGGTAGTCGATCAATAGCCGCGGCATAACCGGGCTCTCCGGTAGCATGAAGCAACTCAGCGGCGGCCTCAGCAATAAGGATCTCATCAGAAAGGCTGACTGGCGGAAATTCCCTGATCCCGCAGGAGAAGGCGCGTGATGCCGCCTTGAGCAGTCGGGCTCCCTGTTTCTTGCCTTCAGGAAATTTTCCAAGGATGCGGCCCAGCTGGGCTGCCGAGGCGGCAAAGGAGAAACAACTGAAGGCGCTAACCGGGCGCATGATGTATTCAACACTTTCATTGTCGGTGTTGCTGCGCCAGGCATTCTCCGGGTGTTCATTGGTGAAGGGATGGCCGGTTCCCTCACTGCCCCCTGATATCCCTCCATCAGGCCACTGGGTCTCCAGGTAATAGCGGAGCACAAAGGCAGCCTCATCAAGGATATCCGGCAGACCGTTACCCGATTCCGGGATGATAAACTGCCGGTCAATGAAGGCATCCGGGTTCATCTCATAAACACGGCAAAGTTGCCGGGCGATGGGAATATGGATCGCCCGCCGGTCATAGTCGGCAGCATCATGATAACCTCCACACACTTCCCGGTATTTGAGGTTCCCCTCAGCCTTCCCCCTCTTGATGAACCCGGCGATACCCTTGAAATCAAGCGGCTTTCCGTATTCGGGATACTCGCCGATCCGCACGTGCTGCCGGCATGCATTGCGGGTCCAGGGAGTGTATTTTTTATCCAAGGCAATCCCGCAGCGGGCATGGTAAAGGACCCTGATGCTGCTAAAGAGCGGTTCTGCCATCACATCCGTGCCAACCCGGAAGGAATACGAGCGACCGACCCCGGGAATGCTGATGCAATAAGCCCCGGGTTTCTTCAGGCCGGAAAAGTCCAGGCCGTAGACATTCTCACCGGAAAAGTCCTGCTTGTAGGCATCCTCGTTCTTCTGGCCCGCCCGATGGCGCAGCTTTGCCTTGCCCGTAAAGGCCACGCGACCGCTCTCAAGGTCAATGACGGAGAAATCCTTAACTGCAAGGTCAAGGGCACCGCCGGTCCCCAGCCACTTTCCAACATAGGCAAGACGGATCCCCGCATCCGGCAAATAGCCGACCTGGTTCACTTTGATCGCATCAGAGAGGACGTTCTCCGCCGACCAGGTGAAGGTGACATTGGTATCACTGCCGGCAATTCCCCTGGAACTGAAATGATAGGTTTTCCCCTCAGTCATCGGCCGCGCAAGACGAACATAGATGACGCCAACGAGTGTGGCCGGTAAATAAGGCTTCGGGACGTGCCCCATGTGATGCAACTTCACAAAGCGACCCAATACCTTGTGCCCGGGCAATCGCCGACCATCCTCAAGGATAGTGAAAGCCGCCGGATCATCAAGGCGGCCTGTCAACTTCCTGCCATCCTGATAATAGACAAAGCCCACGGTATCGGCACTGAGCACGCATAAAGACTCATTATGCACCAGCTTATCATGCGCCCCCAAGGTCATGACCCTGCCAAAGCCATATTGCCCCGTCCCGGCAGCCGCCACTTTCAAGGTTAATACCACCAGGCAAATTGCAATCGATCTCATCTCAAGGAATGAAAGCGGAGAGGGAAGGAATCGAACCAACCAGAGCAGCAGAACTACTCTCAACGGTTTTGAAGACCGCGGAGGCCACCAGGCACCCATCACTCTCCTTTTTTGGAAAGGCAATCACCTTAATAGGTCAGAGCAATTTATCAAATGGCCTCTTCCCCTTTGCTAAACATTCAAACCAAAAGCACCCGGGTAACCGCTAGCGCGCCACAGTAAGCGCGATCCTTGTCAGTTAGCCGGGTGCGAATTGTTCTCTACAGCTACATGACGAGCGAACCTTCCAATTATGCAGGAATTATCTGTCAGAGGCAGCCAGGTTAAGATCCCCCGGCAACGGCAATGCGGGTATACAATTCACCGCGGCTGCCGGGCAATGAATCCCTTTAGCTTATCCAGATTTTATCTACTCAACCTCACGCACCCTGTAGAACACGGCACTGCCATCAAGGATGGGATTGGTATCAGTATACTCCGTCGAGTCCTCTTCACCGTCGACGTTTGCCAAGACTTCCCAGCCCACAAGGTCGCGTGAACGCTCAACGGCGTAGACTTTCCCGGTTCTCGAAACAAAGCTAATGCGCAATGCCGTCAACTCGCTGGGTGCCCCGTCACCAACCACGCTCGTAATCCGCAGCGGCGGCCACGGGGCACTGCCTGTCACCGTAATGGTCAGCGTATTGGAAGCACTCGCTCCATGGTCATCAGTGACCGCCCAGTTGGCCACCACCTCCTGTGTCTGCCCATCGAGGAGCGACTGGTAGGCCGGATCCGTGAGTTCAAAGCTGTAACTGCCGTCCGCGTTGATGGTCAATCCGGCTACCGGCGCTTCAAGGCTGTAGCTGAGACTATCCCCTTCATCTGCGTCCGTGGCACCCAAATGGCCGGTAATCACCTCCCTCATCGTCGCCATGCTCACCAGGTCATAACGCTCATCGGTTGCCACAAGCATCATCTTGAAATTAAAGACTCCATTGATGACCCCGTTATTGTAGGCATTGAAGTAACCGGAGCGGTTTCCGTTGGGGCCGGCATTGGGGCCGAAGCCCGGTTGTCCTATCAACTCCCTGCTGAAGTCCAGTTCCTGGTTGGCCACGAAAATAATCCCCGGGTCATCATGGGTTGTCGTCACCCCTTCAACAGTCAAGGACAAGGTGCCCCCCTCCATGCCGCCAGGTGCATTGATGTTTGGCGGGTTAGCCACACTGCCCGGTGGCAAGCCCACTGCCCCGGTAATCGTCCTCTCACTTGAGGAACTTTGCCAGACCAGGTTGAATCCAAGCAGGGAGGATTCCCCGCCAGGAATGCTCCCAGCTGCCGCCACGGCCCCCGCCTCCGGCGTGTCATTAACCGAAGTCACCGTGATGGTCACCGTCGCCGTGTCGGTGACACCTGAAGGATCTTCCACGACATAGCTGAAGGTATCCGTGCCATGAAAGTGAGCATCCGGTCTATAGGTGAAAACCCCTCCACCAAACCCACGCACCGTGCCCGACGTAGCAACCGTGGTTGACTGAACGGCTAGTTCATCTCCATCAACATCCGTGTCGTTATCAAGCACATTAAACACCAGCATATTGTCCTCAGCGGTCACCAACACCTCATTGTTCGCCACGGGGGCATCATTGACCGCCGTGACCGTAATGGTCACCGTCGCCGTGTCGGTGGCACCTGATGAATCCGTGACGACATATCTGAGGGTGTCCGTGCCGTTAAAATCAGTGGCAGACGTATAGGTGAAAACCCCTTTCCCGAGTGCCGTCACGGCACCAAAGCCGGGTTCCGACATCGACTGGACTATCAACCCGTCACCATCAACATCCGTGTCATTGAGCAGCACATTGAACGTCGCCAGCCTGTCCTCAAGGGTTACCAACACATCATTGTTCGCCACGGGGGCATCATTGACCGACGTCACCGTGATGGTCACCGTCGCCGTGTCGGTGGCACCTGATGAATCCGTGACGACATATCTGAGGGTGTCCGTGCCGTTAAAATCAGCGGCAGGCGTATAGGTGAAAGAACCTTTCCCGCGTGCCGTCACGGCACCAAAGCCGGGTCCTGAGATCAACTGGACCGACAAATTCTGCCCGTCCGGATCCCTGTCATTGGCCAGGACATTAAACATCACCTCCGTGTCCTCAAGGGTCACAAACGAATCATTTGCCGCAACCGGCGCAATCACAAAGGGAACAAATGGCGTTCCATCCGGCTGCACCGGGTCCTCAGGCACTGCATCACTCACCGAAAACCAGTTGCGTGAACTGTCATTGCCATCGAAGCGATCTACGGTTCCAACAGGCGACAGGGCAAGGTCGACAATGTCCCCGGGAAGAAGATTGGCGTAAAAGGTGCGCACTTCTCCCACCTGGTCATCGCCCCCAACCACCTTCGAGTCGACCATCATCCCGTTGATATGGAGGGAACCGGTCACGCCGTTGTTGTTGCTGTTGATCTTGCGGGCACTCCAGGTGATGGCAACAGGAGTCGTTCCGCTCAACTCACCGGTCACCCAGCGACGCACCGTCCAGTGCTCCTCCTGTGGTGCGCTGTTGGTGCCGTTGGGGTGTGTGTAATTTGGCCCAAGCTCAGTCCACGGGGCACCACCGCCCAAATCCCACTTGCTGCCGGTCCAGTCGCCGGCATCAAAAGCCACAAAGTCATTGTCAGCATCGTAGTCATCCCCTCCACCGTCCTGCGTGTAGTTGCGATACCCGTAATACCAGCCGCCCTGTCCCTGCACACCGGAGAAATCGGCAACCGAATCGGCAAGAGGCGGTCGGCTCATCGCGTCGGCGGGATTCGTATTGGCGGCCACCTCGACCCCGTCAGCAAAGCCGTCCCCGTCACTGTCAGCATTGTGATCACTGGTACCATGGGTATCCTCCTCCTCGGCCTCCGTCAGCCCGTCACCGTCCGCATCCTCGTTGCGATCGTCGAGCAGGAGCACGGTGATAGTCGCAGAGTCTGTCAGTTGACCGTCATTTACAAAAACCTGAACCGTCAACTCCCCATTGGCTTCGTGATCGAGATCAGTTGGATCACTTACAACAAGTTCATCACCATCGATCCTGAAAGCAAGTAATCCATTCCCGTTGGGGTCAACCTTTCCGCTTATTCCATAGGTGAGGAAATCCCGGTTGGCGTCGATCGCGGATAACCTTACAGAGGTGCCGCTCTGGCTGTTCTCAGGGATCCTCCACTGCCTATCCTCAAGAATGGGTGCCTCGTTGGGGATCGCCTCAAAGTAGTCATCCACCGAGATCGAGAACAGGAAGGGAAAAACTTCCTCCCAGGGATCATTCTTGTGGGTCCGCTCACCATCTGGTTCGTCATCTGGGTCACCACTTGCATTCACATCAGCTTTCTTCTGAAAGTGTTTCGCCCCGGACTCGGAAACCGTCCAGAGCTTCCCGTCATAGAGGGCCAGGTCTTCATTCCCGCGCGGGGTATAGCAAACCAGTTCGCGGGTTAAAGCATTGGGCCAATGACCATGGTCATCAAACCACTCGTAAGTTGCGTGGTAAATTTTTGCGGGTTTATAGACCTCTTTGGGTTTGTTTCCGGTAACCGAGTAGAATAGTCGTCGTCCGATCTCCGAGTCGAAATACGTCTTGACCCCCTGGGTGTAAAGGTAGGCCTCGTTCAGCGTTTCCTTTTTAGGACTAAGCTCAATCTCCCAGTCACCGTTCTTCAGCAGAGTCTTCTTTAAATAATACAGGTCAATTGCAGCGAGCTCCTGTGCGCCTTCCCTGTTCAAGAATTCTCCGCTATCATTAAAAGGTTTGGGGTTACTGAAATCGCCAGAAGCTGTGTAATCTCCCAGAGCAATGATCGGCTTTCCAGTAACAGCCTCCTCATGAATATCAATGAAGGCAATACTGTTCCAGGGAACTTGATTCTTAAAGCGCACTACCCGGTCAATGGTAACAGGATTAAACCCTGTCATCTTTAGAGGATCAAATCCGGAAGGCTCGATATTAGAAATGTCGTAAACCAGAAGATCCTTCGAATCCGGCACGAAAAGATAACCTTCCCAGTAGGCAATGCCGCCGACATGGGACCACTTATCCTTCCCATCATCATCCAGCCTGCCATCTTCTGCATCTTTCTCATCGAGGATAAAGACATTTCCCAGGGTTGCTGATGGCATCAGGATTTCGGCAACAATGCTGGCGTGATCTGTATTGTTGTCCTTGTCCTTGTAGTAATAGGCAATGAACATCCGATCGTTCTCCGGGTCGGTGGCAACGCCCTGCGGAATGTAGTTATCATTCATGAAGGGCAGGAAAAACCGGTCCTGCAAGCGACTCCTGAAATTTGCCAGATTGCCCTGCCGGTAGGTGTCCATGATGCGTTTCTCGAGGGGTGTTCTGTCATCGAATGCATCAGAGTTATTGAGGTAATCATGGTAGGAGGGAATACCGAAGTATCGCGAACCGTCGCGGATCACCTTGGTTTCAAGGTAAAAATCAGATAAGGCGTAATCATTCACCTCGATCGCGTGAACCTTGGCCTCTAGGTAATCCTTGAAGCCGTTCCCGGATCGCTCCGCCCCAAAGACAGGATTAAGGGTGCTGTTGTCAATGGCTCGCGTTGCCGGCGTCTGGTAATTACTAGCCACCTTTTGCGAATTCACCCAGAGATGAAGCTCATTGCCATCTGCATGACCACGTCGCGCCACGAATGCCACATGATACCAAACATCCTTCTCAAGGGCTTCCGGTGCAGCGACCGTCACTTCCGACCCCTGCGGATTCTGATAATAGCACCCTCCTTTCAGGATGCCATTATCGATATAAAGCCGAAACCCGGTCTGCTCACTCACCGTGGAGCAGATGGTCTGTATGGAAGAAGAAATGGAAGGCAGGCAGAAAAACGCCTGCACTGAAACAGCTCCACTCAGGTCATTGTCGGCAACATCATCAGCGCACACGTAACGCCTTGTCCCATCGAAATCCCCATACCAGAAATCCTGGAACGCGTCACCGGACTTACTCCGCCCTTCCCCGTTCTCTTCCTTTACCACCGCGGGCAGTTTCGTTTTACTGTCAACGTAACTGGAAATCCAGTCTTTGGGCTCCTCCCCATCAAAGGGCCTGTAACGGTATTGGGTGATAAACTCCCCATTTGACTCCCCCTCATCGGGTTCCGCTGAAAAAGCAGGTAAAATCTCCTTGGCAATATCAAGGGTAAGCGAGGAAGCGTCCCCTTTCTGCCTCATATTGGAAAAAACAACAATACCCAGTTCCAGGGACGGAAAGAGCCGCACGTGAGTATTCGCTCCCAGTTGCAATCCTGTCTTCATAACTGAAGGCACGGTCAGGTTATTCCATAAGCGGAGACTGTCCCACCCCATGGCGTAGTGCTGTAAATTATCCGGCTTCATCCAGAGAGCATCCAGGGAGGCAGGTGAAAGAATTTCCCCTGCCATCAGTTTGCCGCAAAAAAGAGCCATTTCCTCGACCGAAGATTCCATCCCGCCACCGAGAAGCTTCCAGCTGATATTGTCTGCAGTGACTACCGAATTATTATGAAAAACCTCAGAGCGAAATTCATCCTCTACGCTGCGATCCTCCGCCCGAAGCGTGGATAACCCGAGTCCACTTCCAATGAGGTTATCAATAACCTCGCTAATTGGTGTTCCGGCAACCCCCTCGATAGCTGCCCCCAGCAAGGTATAACCATGAGTGCTGTATTTGTAAGCAGTACCTGGAGTGCTTACAAGAGGATCATCCCAAAACAACCCGGCGGCCTCAACAGCGGTATCATACTGGGTGGAAACGTTACCCAACCCGTGTTCATCATAATGGCCTGCCCCGCCACGATTCGAAGCAAGCTGGGCAACATTGTGAGTGTGATGTGATGGCAGGCCTTCTACATAACTGGAAGTCGGTAACGAGGGGTCAATTTGATCGAGCTCATCAAGGCAGTAAAGAAGCACACCTCCAACCGACTTACTGATCGATCCCAACCGATTTAAGGTCTGGGCCGAATACCAAATGCCCGCGTCATCCTGGCAGCCAAAACCACGCTTATATAAAATTTCCCCCTGATGAACAACAGCAACCCCTAGGCCTGATTCACCTTTGTTTTCGAGGAACTCCTCTGCAAGCTCATCTACACTTGAACGCAGGGTCCAGTCCGGGCGGTCACTATTCTGGCGCCATACGCCTGCATAACGTATCCCCGAACCCGTTTCATATTGCTCGAAATCAGAAAGGCGGTAACCCATATCTCTGTGACGAAGCCACTGGTTGCGGTATTCCTTGGCGGTCATGTCACGGTGTTCAGACCACCAGCGACCATTGCTATTCTTGATCCAAATGGCAGCATAACGCTCTTCTCCTTCAACCTGATAAGACTCAAAGTCATGAATCCGGTATTCTCCCTTGTATACCTGAAAATCTTCTGTGAATTGCGAATCCGTTCTGTCACGGCGAAGCAACCAGTCTATGTCTCCTGTATTCTCAACCCATATCCCGGCATAATGTATCGAGTCACCCATGGCATATGCTTCAAAATCAACCAGAAGATGAGTGTCCTCGTGTTGCTCCATTTTTTCGGAAAAAGAAGAATCTGAAAGATTACGATAAGATGCCCATTGGTATCCCTCAACATTTCCCATCCATATACCCGCATAATATCTTTCCCCGCCAAGAACATAACTTTCCTGGTCAATGAGTCGGTACCCGGCTTGCTGATAATTGACCCAATAGTCAGCAAATTCTTTATCTGTCAGATTGTGGCGCTCAGCCCATTGACGCCCGTCAAGATTCCTTTGCCACACCCCACTGATACGTTGCTGCCCATCAATTTCATCAACTTCAATGTCGACAAGAATATAGCTGCTTTGCCGATACTTTAAATCCGTTGCGAATTCCTGACTGGTATAGTTGCACACCGATGCCCATTCGACTGAATCCGGATCTTTTATTGTTTCACCAAATACCGGAATACCGAGAATAACTGACAGGCCAAGCAGCACACAAAGAATTGAGCCGAAAAATCTTTTCACCCTCTGCTTATAAGGGACACGGTCACCACTTGTCGAGAAGCAATGATAATGGAACGAGTCGCTGGGTGTTCAATGAAAGTCATACTCGTCCGTATGCAATTCTCCTGCATCTCTATTCCCGACGACCCGCAAAAGTGATTAGCATTGATCGTCGAAAAGGATCAATAGCTTTCTTGCCCAAGGCAAGACTTTCGCGTCCTCGCCGACAGCATGAACTTCCTCCGGAAAACAACAGGATAAAGGCGATGCCCTTTACTTGATGACCTGCCCCTTTGAGGCATCCCCCGCCCCGTCCAGGACCTGCACACTGACCACTGTCCTTTGCGAAGGCAAACGCCATTTCCAGACCACTTCCTTCTCTGGGGTAACCTCGATCACGTGGTGACTTCCCTGGTAAAAGCTGATGACGGTGTTGCCGTTATCAAGGCGGTTCATGCCGGTCATGAATCCCATCTTGATCTCCGGCACGTCCTTGCGCTCAAGTTTCCAGACCACCTTGTCATCCTTGTCGATCTCGACCGCCATGGCCCCGGCTCCGGTTGAGAAAAGCGTGTTGCCGTTACTCAGGCGCATGACCGCATGGGCCTTGGCCAGCTTGACGCCGGGAATCTCCTTGATCACGCGCACGACCTTGCCTTGCGGGTCAATCTCCCTGATCTCGTTGTCACAGGAGATCATGCACAGGTAATTGCCGTTCTTCAGTTTACGACACATCCGGAATCGCATATGCAAATCGTTATTGCGCGACTTGACTGGAACCTCCCGGACAATCTCGCCTTTCCTGTTGACCTCAAGCAGGCGGGATCGCCCGTTCTGGGCAATGAGCACGCTGCCATCGGGAAGCGGTTGACAGGTGTGAATTTCATCCCGCTTCTCTGAGGAATTCCACTCAAATTCCAGCTTGCCTTCCCGGTCATAAATTTTAACACCCATTCGCCAGGCAAAGAGAATTTCCCCATTGGGCAAAGCCCAGACATCATTCGGGTTGCGCGTCTTAAAAACCCGCTTGATTTCCCCATCGCTACCAACCACACAAACCTCACCCTTGGCGTAATCAGCACAGACAAAATTATACTTGGGGCCATCCACAAGATCTGCAGCAAGAGCATTTCCGATGCATGAGAAAATCCCCAGGACAAAGGCCAAATAAATCAGTTTTCGTTTCATTCAGTTACACTCTTTCACCTTCCGGGGCAGATTCCAGCCAAGAAACACAGGTATTTCACTTTGTGGCACTTGTGCCATGCCCTATCCCGGAGCAATATTAAGGATATTACCCAATATATACCCCCTGAATTAAATCCCATGAAACTGTTCCCCTTCAAGACAGTCCTGAGTGCCCTTGGCCTCCTTATATTATCATCCTGCCCACCCGCACTGGCAACGCTCCACATCACGGAGTTCATGGCTGATAATAAAAAAACCATCGAGGATCAGGATGGTGATGCCTCTGACTGGATCGAAATTTTCAACGCCGGCTCCGAACCCGTCAACCTTGAGGGATATTTCCTCACCGATGCTGCAGATGCACTCACCAAGTGGAGTTTCCCCGCCGTCGAGATCGCCGAGAGCGGATTCCTGCTTGTGTTTGCCTCAGGTAAGGACCGACGGGATGCAGAAACAGAACTACACACCAATTTCAAGCTTTCCAGCGACGGGGAATACCTGGCCCTGGTCAATCCTGACGGTAACACCATTGTCGCACAATTCGGCACGGAAGAAAACCCGATCCCCGAGCAGTTCGAAGATTCCTCATATGGCCTCATGCAGGGAGGTGGTCTGACACCGACGGTATTCATCAGCCCACAACAACAGGCGAAGGTCCTAATCCCCTCTGACGATACACTCGGGGGTGACTGGACCATGCAGGAATTTGATGACTCCGAGTGGGGTTCTGCCCAGATGGGTATCGGCTACGACGAGAACAACACATACGTTCAGGAATTTGGTCCCGGCGGCAATCTCGGTGATGCGTTCAACGACGTGAACACCTCGGTGTATATCCGTGTTCCCTTTGAAGTCAGTGACCCGTCAACGATCACCAACCTCACCCTGAAAATGAAATACGATGACGGGTTTGTTGCCTACCTCAACGACACGCTGGTTGCCGACGCCAATGCTCCGGGAGGATTGGCCTGGAACTCTGAAGCAACGGGCAACCACTCAGACAATGAGGCGGTGGTCTTCCAGGACTGGAACATCACCTCTTTCGTCAACCAGTTGACTGCAGGAACAAACATTATCGCCATTCACGGGCTCAATGACAACATCACCAGCTCGGACATGCTGATCACAGCGGAACTGCGCGGAACACGGATCACCAACCCCTCACTGGGCGATCCCGGTTACCTGTCGATCCCCTCACCACGCACCTTCAACGGCGACACTTTCAACGGGTTTGTCAGCGACACGTCATTTAATATCGACCGCGGCTTCTTTGACTCCCCCTTTGACCTTGAAATCACCACCCCAACCGAAGGTGCCGAAATCCGCTACACCACTGATGGTAGCCCGCCAAGCCCGACTAGCGGACAGGTATACACAGGCACTATACGTATTACCGGCACTACCGTGGTAAGAGCAATGGCCCACCTCGCAGGGTTAAGGCCCACCAATGTCGACACGCAGACCTACCTCTTTCCCGAAGATGTAGCCGATCAGCCGCGCATGCGCGACTCAGTCACCCAGTCGGCAACCCTCGGACCGCAAATGGTC
>JAAESJ010000433.1 GCA_024229495.1 Verrucomicrobiaceae bacterium
GGATTCAATCGAGATCGTGGTTGCATCGCGCCTCTCGAGCCCCAGTGCCTTGGCCGAAGCGAGCCCGAGTCCAAGCATCACCACGTTCAACAATACTGCCACCGGCCCCAGGGTGCCGAGGTTGCTGGAGAACACCTCCCAGTTCTTCGCCAGAGCCGCTACGATAATCACCACGAACAAAACAACTGCCGCGCGCGACACACTCGGCGCAATCTTCTCCACGAGTTCGGGAGACTTCGTAGTCAGGGCCATGCCGATACCCACCGGCACCGCAGTGATCAGGAACATCGTCAGGCCAAGCTGGGTCACACCTACCGTTCGCGCGTCCTCCCCCATGAAATGGTTAACACTGAAGACGACCAGCAGTGGCACGGTAATAATTGAGAGCAAACTCGTGACCGCCGTAAGCGAGATCGACAACGGCGCATTCCCCCCGGCGAGCTTGGTGAGAATATTGCTTGTCACCCCTCCCGGGCACAACGCGATGATCATCAGTCCAACAGAAAACATCGGTTCCAGCCCGAAGACATGAACCAGGACGAGGGCGACCAGCGGCAGCAACACGACCTGGTTGAGCAGGCCAACGCCGAAGGCAACCGGATATTTCAACACCCGGGAAAAGTCGCGCCCCCTCAACCCGAGACCGAGGGAGAACATGATAAAAAAGAGAATGAGCGGGAGCAGAACCTTGACGATCATAGTAAGTGAATACGGGCAAATCCTTTCAGATGATCGGCCCCCAAGCAAGACTGGGGAAACATAAAAACCGTTTCATCCCACACGCCTGACACCACCACCCTACAACGCACAAGGGCCCGGGCTACTTAACCCTGTCCGCCTGCGCCAAATAGTGAGGGTCGATCTCCACGCCGATCCCGTGACCGTTGGGTGCGGTCATAGACCCGTTTTTGACGATGATCTTCTCGCCCGTGGATTCCCAGGGGAAATCATCGGTCAATCCCTTGTATTCCTGATACCTCCCCGGGTTGGGGCAACACGCGGCGTAGATTCCCATGTAGAGAAACCCAAAACCACCACCGGAAACGTGCGGAGTACAATCAAGGCCCTTGGCCGCCGCCATTCTGGCGACGCGCAATGAGCGAATGAGACCACCGTAATAGAAGAGGTCAGGCTGGAAGATGCGGACGGAGCTGTTTTCAATCATCCATTTAAAGCGCCACTGACTGCTCTCCTGTTCGCCCCATGCAATGGGAATATCCAATGCCTCCGCGACTCGTTTCGTTTCATCAAGGTAATCGAAGGGAACGGGTTCCTCGTAGAAGGAAAACTTGTTTGCCTCCAGTATTTTACCGACTGCAATGGCCTTTTTCACTGAGAGGTAGGAACTGTTGGCATCGGCGTAGAGGGTGCATCGTTCACCCAGGGCTTCAGCAACCATGGGGATTAATTTCTCGGTGCGGTTGGGCACCTGATCGACCACTTTCATGCGCCCCCCGATTTTGAACTTCAGTGCCCTGGCATCGATGGCCTCTACGGATTTGACGATTCGGCGCAGGGATTCCCCGGGATCTTTAGAGCGATGATTGTTGGCGATATAGAGATCAATCTGCTTTCGCCGCGCTCCTCCCAACAAATCCGCCGCCGAACACTTGGCGACCTTGCCAAGGAGATCAAGGATCGCGAATTCGGCTGCCGCGAGTTGAATCCAGAACAGTTGTCCTTGCATCTTGTAATTACTGCCACTGAGAAAAACACCATCAACCCATTGATCAAGGTCGCGCGCGTCTTTGCCGCGCATATAGGGAGCGATCACCTTGGTGAAGACGTGTTGACTCAGCGCCATCTTGCTGGGGTGCCCAACGGACCAGCCTTCAGCGCCATCTTTGGATCGGGCACGGATAAACCAGTCTCCACCCCGCTTATACAATTCAAGCGACTCGATAATCACCGGATTCGGAAGGCGGTCGCGCTGAATGAGTGGTTTGAAATTTCCGATCGGATCTACGGGCTTGCTGTGACCTTGAGGGATTCCTCCCATCAAAACAGCGGCTGCAGGGATGCTTTGAGAGAAGAGAAAACTGCGCCGATTCATGTTCTTTCTCATCCCACAACCCTAACACCACCACCCCACAACGCACAAGGGCGCGTGGCTTATGGCTGGAGTGCCGGCGGGATCGTTATTTCCTCTTGTTCTTCCTCTTACCGATTGGCTTTGGATACACTTTATCGGCAAGTGCCCATGCATGCCATGCAGTCGCCATTTCCTTGAGGCGCCGATCTTCGGATCCGGCCAGATTCTTTAACTCCGTGCGATCATTATTGAGGTTATATAGCTCCCACTTCCCAATGTCCGGCCCTTGTGGAGAGGCGACTCCTTTACCCACCAGTTTCCAGGGTCCTTCGATCATGAATGCGTTGTTCTCATGCTCCGAGAACATGGGCTTGCTTCGCATGAGGTCTTTGCCCGTGAAGGATGGGACAAGTGAAATACCGCGCAGGGGCGGAAGCTTATTACCGAGAAAGCTCTTGGGATACTTCACATTGCATACTTCCAGGAGTGTTGGGACAACATCCAGGGCTTGAGCAGCAGAGCGATACCAGTCGCCTTGGGACTTTATCCCTTTGGGCCAATGCATGATGAAGGGCGTTGCTGAGCCGCCCTCGTGGGTATAGTGCTTGTAGAGGCGAAACGGTGTGCTAGACACATTTGCCCAGGCTGCGCCGTAATTATTGCTGGTTTCAAGGTTGCGTTTTTCTGCGTCGAGAATATTGCCCCGGCCAAGGGTTGCCCCTTCAGCACAGGCACCGTTATCAGTCATGAAGAGGATGAGCGTATTGTTAAAGACGCCTTGTTTTTTGAGGGCGCTGGTGAGCTTGCCGATATTTTGATCAACGCGATCGATCATGGCGGCGTAGACCGCCATGCGCAGGTCCATTTCTTTTTGCTTTTCGTCATTTAAAGACGTCCAGTCCGGCACTTTTTCATCACGCGGGGATAACCGGTGGTCTTCTTCAAAGAGGCCAAGTTCAATTTGACGCCGGTAGCGCTTCTGACGCAATTGATCCCACCCCAAGAGATACTTGCCGCGATATTTATTGATGTCTTCTTCATGTGCCTGATGGGGCCAATGTGGTGCCGTATAGGCCAGGTAGAGAAAGAACGGCTTTTCCTTATCGCCTTCCTCAATGAACTTGATGCCGTGATCTGTGAAGGCATCTGTTGTATAATACGGCCGATCCGTGGTGCTCTTTACCCTTGATACCGGTTCATTGCCGGAAAAAATACCCCTTCCCCCACGCTTGTCGGTATCAGGATAGAAAAAGCGACTGGAACCGGCAACGCAGCCATAGAATTTGTCAAAACCCCGCTGTAGCGGCCAGCGCGATTGGTCATGAAATCCCAAGTGCCATTTACCGGCCAGGTAAGTTGCATAGCCCGCCCTCCCAAGCATTTCGGCAAGGGTGGCACATTGCCGGTTGAGGAAGCCGCGATAGTTGGGGTAAGCCTGGCCTTTATCGTGCTTCTCGCTGTCCGGCGAGTTGGTCATATGGCCGATACCCGTGAGATGAGGGTGCAAGCCCGTCATCAGCGTCGCGCGTGTGGGACAGCACCGCGAGGCGTTATAGAATTGCGAAAAACGCACCCCTCCCCGGGCCAATGAATCGATATGGGGAGTTTCAATCTCTCCTCCATACGTACCGATGTCAGAAAACCCCATGTCATCAACAAGGATGATAATAACGTTCGGCCTTTCGGCAGCGTTAAGATGAAAGCCTGCGCTTATCAGGACAGGGAACAACAAACATACGATGATTGGATTTCTGATCATGATACAATTCATTTCCCTTACTTTGATTGTGGCTTTGCTTTCTTTTTCCTGGGCTTACGCTTGATCTCGGGAATCGGCGCGGAGGTCAGGTAGGGCTCCCGATGGGGCAGGAGTTCGTCGCCTTGCGCCGCGGTCCACGCCTTCAACTCCGCTCTCAACTTCTCCAGCCTGCCCTTGTGTTCGGGATGATCGGCCAGGTTGTTGAGCTCATTTGGATCCTTGGCCAAATCAAAGAGCTCGAACTCGGGTCGGGTATGATACCTATTCACGACAGTGGCGGCTTTGGGGTCAGTCTTGGCGGCATCGTACCAGGAATGCCAGTAGGCCCCTCTCCCGTCGTTGCGCAAGCGGTCAGAATGATTGGTGTGATAGGCGTCCGGACGAAGATTGTGGATGTACTTGTATTGTCCCATGCGAACGCTGCGAATGGGAAAGATATTCATCTCCTTGTCGCCGGTATTGGTAGTGAAAATCTTGTCGCGATGGGTCTTCGTTTGCCCGAGCAAGACCTGAGCGAAGGAATTACCATCGATATTCCCCGGAACCTTTCCGCCAGCCAAGTCAATGAGCGTGGGAAGGATATCCACCCAGCTGACCATTGCATCAGTGCGCACGCCCGCCTCGATCTTCCCCGGCCAATATACTACCAGGGGAACCCGCGTTCCGTAGTCGTAGAGGTTCCATTTTCCAAAGGGCCACTGCCCTCCGTGATCACTGGTAAACAGGAAGATGAAATTGTCTCCAAACTTTTCCTTGGCGAATTTGAGAACCCTCCCCATTTCCTCATCCATCCCCTCGATGTCTGTCAGGTAGCGTGCCCAGTGCTCGCGGGTCTCCCTGGTGTCGATGAAGAAGGGTGGCAAGCTAACGGCCTTGGGATCGTAGTTCATTTCCTTGGTCCATTCAACGTGCGGTCGGCGGTCGCCGACCAGCAGGCAGATGGGACCATCGATTTGCTTCTTCTTGAAATGCTTCACGACTTCCCCGGACATGCCGGTCTTTTGGGGCGAATTAAAATCCATGCCCGCGAAGTCCCTGTTGCCATGAGCCACCTTGCCAAAGGAAGCAATGCGGTAACCCATCTTCTTGAGAATGGGCGGAAGGAACCTGGTACCCGGCTTGACCTGGCTGTGATTGGGATGCGCCCCATGCCGGGCGGGCATCAAGCCGGTGAGCAACGAAAAACGACTGGGACAACAGGATGGAGAGGCGACGTAGGCGTTGTCAAAAGTCATCCCGCCGGCAGCAAGCCTGTCCATGGTGGGTGTGCGCACGTCCTTCGAGCCATGAAGGGAAGTATCCAGACGGCCAAGATCATCAGAGATGAAGACAACGATGTTGGGTTTTTCAGCGGCTGGCAACCATGGAACCGGCAGCAGCAATGATGCGACAATAAATAGAAGAATCTTGGTCATTTAAAATGGAGTTTTTTGCATTCTTTTCTTCGTTTTTTTACTGCCTTTCGGCGATCAAAAAAGGCTCCTAATTTAGCCATACAGGCTGGGAAATAACACCATTGGTTGCAATATCCCATGCCTCCAGGCGCACCCATGATTTCCCTTTTAAATCGAGGTTTGTTTTAATGGTCTGTTCTCCAAATGCCCCGGAGTCACTCATTTCGATCTGCTGACGGTAAACATTTTCCCCATCCCCGGTAATGATCTCGATGTATTCCATGGGAAATGTCCAGGTCAGTCTCACCTCAAGGTTTGCCATTCCGGAGTCATCCAGCTGTAAGGTTTGACCCGATTGCTTTCCGCCAATAGTGAATCTGGGCATGAGGACTTCCCCGGTCGAAATAAAGAAGGCTCCGTCCTGTAACACCTTTAGCACCGGGTCCCAGCCGTCTTTAAAACGGGGAACATGATCCAACCGCAAATAATTAATATTGGCATGCGCATAAAATTCCGTAGTCCGGTCAACATCAAAGATATCCACTTCGCCAACGATATACTTCCTTGTTCCCCAGTTGGAGGTGTCATCGAGAAGGTCTAAGACACGCCAACCTAAGCGGGGCCTCGAGAGGTCAGCAGGCATGGCTTTCCAGGCACCGCCAAGATAACGATCGGATTTAAAGAACGGCTTATCCCGATACAGGTCAGGATAACCGGTTGAGGACTTGATCCGGGGATGCGCTGCCCACATCAGCCCGTTCTCCTGCTCCATAAGCTTAAGCACGTCCTCGGGACTGCCCACGTGATAGACTCGGCCAAACTCTGGGTGTTCCTCCATGAAAGGCTTCTCCTTGGATCGTTTCAATACCCACATCACCGGACGCGGAAAAAAACTGATCCAATGGCCTCCAAGGTGCACGTTGGGTTCCTCTCCGGGAAGGAGCAGAAACTCTTCGTCAGAGAGCCTGTCACACTCGTCGTGAAGTAGTTTGAGTAACGGCAAGGCCTTATCCGGATCACGCCGGTCCCTACCAAGGCGGTTGTGAAACTCTGCTAGGTGAACGATCTCAACTCCTGCCCTCTTGAATACCCCCACGAAATCGGGCTTACGCGTTTCCTTGGGCGGGGCAGTTATCGTGGATCGCACCAGGCCCACGTCAATGGCCTGTCCGCCGCCGTCATTCCAGCAATGAACGGCCATTAGGTTATCGCCCTTCTTTAGAGTTTTTCGCGCCTCCGGACTGATGGAGACTTCACGATATCTTTTGGAAAACCCTTTCACAGAGAAGGCCAATACACCATTTAGATAAACCTCTGTGTCCTCGTCGTATAACAACGATAGCTTAAGTTCGTCAGTCGGAGTCTCATTGATTTTGAAACTTCTGCGCAACCATATATCCTGAGTATTCCAATCGGTTCCCAACCGCAAACCAGGCGTTCCCTTCTTGCCAAATCCCCCTTGCCCCTTCTTCCATTCTTGATCATCGAAGGAGGCCTGCATCCAATCCTTCGGTGGTCGCCTCAGGGAATACCGCCAGTTTTGTCCCGTTCGACGCGACGTATTTAACACTTCGGCAGATGCCGGATTCTGCTCCTTCTCGCCCGCCTTGAGCAAGCGCGTTGTGTGCTCGATGTGATAATGGCTGGTAAACGTCTTATGCCCGGGCACCACGGGAAATCGATCCCCGTGCGTGTAGGCCTTCACTCGATCAAACAACCTGTTTCCCCGATCAAGCGAAGCGAGCCAGAAAATGCCCAACTCCTGTTGTGTTCCTGGCGGTGCATTGAACCAGGGAACCCAGCGCTCATCCCCCTTGGGGTCTTGACGAATCCCGATACCAAAACCGGAAACCAGATCCATGAAATCATTTCCCCGCCAGGTAAAACCCAGGTTATAGGCCTCATCAAGTGGATAAAAATAACGATGCGGTGACGGGAAGACGGCGAGGGCGCCGGCCTTGGTCTCAATGGCAATCGTGCGGTGGCGCACCTTCTCAGGCTTTGCGGGTTGCGCCATCGCATCGACCCGGTGCAACTTGTCGTCAAGCCCGATCCAGGACACGGCTTTACCCGCCGGGTCACAGGTTAGCCCGGCGTGGTAAAGCAAGGCACGGGCATCCTGACTGGTCTCGACAATCGCCTGCAGGTGGATCAACTCACAACCTGCGTAGAGCGTGAAGCGGAGCTTTCCTGAGAAGCCCCCCCCCTCAAGCCCGCCAAGATCGACGATGCACCTGCGACCCACACTCCGCACGACCACGGAGTTGAGTTTTAGCGTGAGTTGGCCCGACTTGCTGAGCTTGCGATTGGTAGGGTCAAAAAAAATCGTCCAGCCACCACGCTTCTTCAAGTCGCGTTGCCCAACAGAGAGCAAGGTGACCGGATTGGCATCGCGCAAAACCACGACGGGTTTACCCGCACCTGATGCTACAGTAATCGATCGCACCAAAGCTCCCTGCCCTGAGATATTAAGCGTCAACTCCGTTGCACCCTCCGGCGTGTCCCACACCATTACGAGCGCTTCTCCGGCAACCCGAACGTCCACTCCGCTGACCGGGTCGTAAGACTTAGTGTCCACGGAAAGTGCATGAGCGACCTGAGCATGAAAAAGCACCACCATGCACAAGGTGAATGTCATTAGCCCTTGGACGAAAAATCTATTTCTGCCGATGGTGTTCCTTGGTTTCATTTCGAAAAAATACGAAGCTTACCAACCCTAACACCACCACCCCACAACGCACAAGGACCCACGAATTATGGTTTATAGCGCAGGTAGCAGCCTGAATTTCTTAACGGGTTATGGGCTTATCAGGATCGACTTTCTTGTCCAGTTCGCGGGTCATTGTGCCATTCGGGTAGACCCGCCAGCGTGATTTCCCGCGCTGAAATTCCACGTATGGCTTTCCTGGGCCGTAATGATTGTTGAGTCCCCGTCCTTTGCCGGCAGAAACACTGGTAATCATCGCAAAGGCTATCAGATAGGCAATCCCTCCTCCTAGCGTGACCCAGGATTGAGTCACACGGTTCCTGATAAATCCGGCAATTGAGGTAATCCCCACCGAGAACACGATGATGAATATCGGCAGGAAGTAAATGCTGTACCAATACCACATATAGAGGCCGGTGATTAGCGTGCTGTGTGCATATGCCAGCACCGGCGCGGCGAGCCCGCCGAGGATCATTGGCACCGCATTGCGATCGCCCCGGCAAATCCTGAGTATACCAATACCGAGAAGTAATGGGGCAAGCACAATTACGATGAAGGCGAGCAAAGGATCTCCCGGTATGTAGTCGTTGAGAATATATGCCACAATATCCTTCTCCTCAGCCGACCGGTTCCACCATTCTCCCGCTGTCGGCAGAATGACTCCCGAGACGTTGGATCCCCACACGGTAAATATCCAGTCAGCGTTCAGATCGCTTTTTGCGAATTTGACTGCCAGGTAGTCCTGCGCCTGGGCAATTGCCGGCTTGGCCAGTTGCAGGAAAATGATTGCCGCAAGCAGGTTGGCTATGCCCATCCTGACCAGTTGCGGTCGTGCCGTTGAGGAAGTCTTCCGGGCAATTGACCTGAGCAGCAGCCAGGCACCCAGAAAGGCGTTGAAGCCGACGGCAAAGTAAATGGAACCGGGGTAAGAATACAGGCACAGCATGATGCTTGCTCCATAGGCGATCCACCACCTCCAGCGCAATGTGCGCAACGCAAGGTAGGCGGATGCTGTTGATGACAGGACGAAGAGCATGCACAGGCTGTAGCCGCGGGCCTGCACATCAAAATCAATTGTCATCGGGTGCATGGCCATAAGGAACGCGGCAAAGGATGCAGCCCAGCGGAAGTTTATCCAGTGCAGCAGCCGCCATATGAGAATGATCGATGCTAGTCCCGCTAGTAGTGACGGCATACGCAGGGCGACCAGGTTAAACTGATCCCGCGGCGCCCCGGAGAAAGTTCGCCAGATCCCGAGGGAGCCGTGTGCAAGGACACTGAAGAAGATCGGGTTGTTGGCAAGGCGGTTTTCATGAAAGGTACTGTCCCATGTCGCCTCTTTCCATTTCCTTGTCCCGTCCTCAAGCAGATCGGTGTAGCCGTGGATATTACGACGCAGGTTGTCCTGTTCGTCGCGAAGGATATGTCGATCCATTAACGGGACGCGCATCCACATTCCAATAACAATTGCTCCCAGCAGGAACAGAATGCTGATCCTGGTAATCGGTTGGCCAACTTTGGGCGACTGGTCGATCCGAGGGACATGGGCCCAGCGCAACCAAAATCCGCTGGTTAAAAGAAGGGCAGCAATTAACCAGGCATTGATGACTGCAGCCTTCCACAGGTGAATCTGCTTAAAATAGGCCGGTGGCGGAAATTTCCACCGGCTACCTTCCTCAATGTCCTTGGTTATCCTTGCCGCCAGACCCTCGTCCGGAGAATCCGCATTTTTCAGGAAGAGCAGCAGTGCGAGCAACGCGATTGCGAGGATAACCGCAACCCAGAACCTTTGCCGCCCCGAGGCATCAAGATTACTGTACCAACTTCGCACCCGTATGAGGATACCGGCTTTATCATGCCTGTCGTGTGATCCTGTGATAACCCTATAATTAGGATGGAAACCCGGGATGTCTAGCCTGTTTATACGACTTCGTTTTTAAA
>JAAESJ010000434.1 GCA_024229495.1 Verrucomicrobiaceae bacterium
CGTTCCGGCACACGCAATTCCATGCCTCTCTTCAACCTGGCGTGGAAGGATAAATTTTTCTGGGACGGTAGGGCGGATTCACTGCGAGCCCAGGTCACAATGCCCATAGAGAGCCACCTCGAGCTTGATGAATCCCTTGATAAAGTGGTTGCCAAACTGGACTCCGAGACGACTTATCGCCTGGCCTTTAACAAGGCATTTTCCTCCCCCGAGGTAACCACGGAGAAGATCGCCCTCGCTCTGGAAAGTTTCCTGCTTACACTTACCTCCTATGATTCCAAGTTTGACCGGGCAATGGCCGGAAAGACGGAGCTTAGCAAGGAGGAAAAGCGTGGGCTTGAGCTGTTCATGACCGAATATGAGCCGCGATCACGGCAGTTTGGCGCGGATTGCTTCCATTGCCACGGGGGCGCCCTTTTCTCCGACCATGATTTTCACAATAACGGATTGGAACCACTGGCGGAAGATGACGGCATCGGTGGTGGACGGTTTTCCACGCCCTCGCTGCGCAATGTGGCGCTTACCGCCCCATATATGCATGATGGACGGTTTACCAGCCTTGAGCAGGTCATTTCCCACTATAACTCTGGCTTACACCGTTCGGGGAACCTTGATCCCAACCTTGCCAAGCATCCGAAGGGTGGCCTTGGCCTGAACAAGAGCGATGAAGCCGCACTGGTTGCATTCTTAAAGACGCTGACTGACCCGAAATACGGTGAAGATCGCGAAGTCCCTTAGGCCATAAGCATTTTGATGCCATTTCCATTTGGTGGTAATGTTCAAACAATGTTGGTTCCGTAAATTTATCAGGATCAACTTAACCCCTGTTCTTTTTTGGGAAGGATTTCCGAGCGTTTCCCCAATTCATTGCCCCATGAAAAACATACTGACAGTTGTTTTCCCCGTGATTGTTGCCCTGACTCCGGCGATCTTTGCTGAGCCGCTGGTCAATTCCTGGTATACCGGGAGCACTGGCCGATACGCGCGGATTTTTGAAACGGCAGCAACTGAAGCCGCCGGTCCGGTTGCTGCCGTGACTACCTGGAGCCGGGGTCAGGGAAGTCAGCAGATGCCAACCTATGCCGGGATACATGAGGTGAGCTATAATGTGGAAAATGTCTATGTACGATCAACCGGGCTCGGTGCGCATATCATGGGCCCTTGGTATTTGAATTCGGCGCGGACGAATTTATTCCCCAATTATCCGGCAAACCTGGAGCTGATCTACCGAATTCCCCGAGACCCTGGGCAGGTGCCGGCAGTCAAGGCACTTACCGGGCTGGGACGCATCGGATTGTTTGTTGACGGGGTGTCCATGTTTGATAGCAGGGATGCTTTCTCATATGACACCTCCGCGGGCGAGGA
>JAAESJ010000435.1 GCA_024229495.1 Verrucomicrobiaceae bacterium
AAAAAAAAAAAAAAAAAAAAAAAAAAAACGTGCCAGAGTCGTATTGTAATCTAAGCCATCAAAAAAACAAAAAAAAAATGCCAGAGTCGTATTGTAATCTAAGCCAGCAAAAAAAAACAAAACAAATCCCTAAGTAGTCCCTAAGTAGTCCCTAAGTAGTCCCTAAGTTGTCCCTAAGTAGTCCCTAAGTAGTCTTTGCTGTGCCTTGGCTTTGCCTTGTCTGGTCCTTTGCCCTGGCTTTTGGTTGATTTGCTGGCTTGGCCTTGGCTTGGCCTTGGCTTTGCCTTTGCCTTGGCTTGGCCTTGGCTTTGCCTTTGCTTTGCCTTGGCCTTGGCTTGGCCTTGGCCTTGGCTTTGCCTTGGCTTTGTCTTTGCTGTGCCTTGGCCTTTGCCTTTGCTTGTCCTTGGCTTTGGCTTGGCCTTGACCTTGGCTTTGCCTTGGCTTGGCCTTGGCTTTGCCTTGGCTTTGCATTTGCTTTGCCTTGGCTGTGCCTTTGCCTTGGCTTGGCCTTGGCTTGGCCTTGGCTTGGCCTTGACATTTGCTTGGCCTTGGCTTTGCCTTGGCTTTGCCTTGGCTTGGCATTGGCTTGGCCTTGGCTTGGCCTTGGCCTTTGCTTTGCCTTGGCTGTGTCTTTGCTGTGCCTTGGCTTTGCTTTGTCTGGTCCTTTGCCCTGGCTTGGCCTTGGCCTTTGCTTTGCCTTGGCTTGGCCTTGGCTTTGCATTGGCTTTGCAGTTGCTTTGCCTTGGCTGTGCCTTGGCCTTGGCTTTGCATTTGCTTTTGTCTTTGCTGTGCCTTGGCTTTGCCTTGTCTGGTCCTTTGCCTTGGCTTGGCCTTTTGCCTTTGCTTTGCCTTGGCTTGGCCTTGGCTTTGCCTTGGCTTTGCATTTGCTTTGCCTTGGCTGTGCCTTTGCCTTGGCTTGGCCTTGGCTTTGCCTTGGCTTGGCCTTGGCTTTGCCTTGTCTGGTCCTTTGCCTTTGCTTTGCCTTTGCC
>JAAESJ010000436.1 GCA_024229495.1 Verrucomicrobiaceae bacterium
CTCACGCCTCTTGTTGCTCCTCTGGGTGTGCGAATTGGACTGGAAGGCAAATTCATTGAGGCGATTGAGATAACCGCCGGCATAGCCCACCACGTTCCCGGTCGTGCGGGTGTAGAACCCGGCATAGCCATCCTGTCTCACACTGCCCATGGCGTAACATTGGCCGGCCGGCAGGTCTTCCGAGGCAATTGCCGGGCTGCCGATCAGTGCCGTGTAGGGTCCGCCAATATCCAGGGGCAGCTCACACCCGGATGCGTAGGGACTGAACATGAGCGAGAAGGTTGAGTTGCCCGGTGCCCCGTCAATCGTGCCGTTAACGGCCAGACCCAGCCCGGTGTAATCGGCCCCGAATTTCATGGAAACGTTCACCGGCGGCCCGTCGCGGCTGGTTACGGTTCCGCTCCAGTCGTTGCCCTCGGCATCGAATTTTCCGCCAAAGCGGTAAGCGACGCCGTCGAAGCGGAACCTGGCGGAAAATCCACCTTTATCATTTACCTTGAGCAGGCCGCTGCCGGTATTGAAGGTGGTGGGCTCGGTATTATCAATCAGGCCATGGAACTTTCCGCCACGGATGGTAAAGGCCGGCTTGCCGATGCCGATGCGGAACGGTTCAGAATGCACCTCATCAA
>JAAESJ010000437.1 GCA_024229495.1 Verrucomicrobiaceae bacterium
GAAGTACGATGATGAATTGCTTGTTGAATGGAGCGGAGGCAAAAGGTCCGGTGATATCGAGGGATAATTCTGTCCATGGAGCATCAGGCGGAGGAATCGCACCTGTCGGAACTGATTCCTGAGGCCGAACTGCGTCAGAAGAACGGCACGGACTGCAAGATTCGCAAAACTGTTTTATAGACGAATTTCCTCCAGGCCAGTAATAGCAAAGTCTGTACTGTTGGAGCATTCTGGTGATGCCAGGATGTCCTAGATGGAGGAGCTCCATTGTCCGATTTTGGAGTTCCGTTGGAATGCACAAACAGGAGCCTTTCAGCAATAGGCCTCCTTCAACGGATAAACTCAGACGTGATTCAAAATAGGGGCGAATTGACGTAGGGATCGATGATTTCGCCGGCCAACCATTCGAATGGAAGTGAATAACGTTCTGTAAATCGGAGTCGGTTGAGGTAGATTCGACGAAGTCCGAAATTGGAATTCCGGAGAGTGAACAAAAGATCACTTGCGAATCTTCTTCGTCTAGAGCGTAGGTTCCGTCATTCGTCGATGGAGAATTATTTTCGTCGAAATGAATTCTGGACAAAAAGTCGGCGACTTTGTTGTCCGTTCCTTTCACGTGTCTGCAGTCGAAATCGTATTTCCGCAATTTCTCCGTCCAGCGCTGGATCCGTTGCGAAGCACGTGAAGAAAATCGTGAGAGTAGAACAGTGAGACTCGATTGATCCGATTCGATAATGAAGTAATGACCAAGCAAATATTTAGAGAATTGCTTGTCAATCGCCCA
>JAAESJ010000438.1 GCA_024229495.1 Verrucomicrobiaceae bacterium
ACACAGACCCCATGCACGCCGTCGATGTCGGGGTCCTGGTAAAACACCTTGGTCTTGTCGGCCCGGCCATCACCGGTGCTGTCCTCCAGGATCAATATACGGTCACCTTCCTTGCGGTCCTTCTTGCGGTAGTTAACCGCCTCGCCCACCCAGACCCGTCCGCGATCATCGACATCAATACTGGCAGGATTGGACAGTTGGTCGGCGGTCGCAAACGGTGTGACGGTTACACCCCCGGCGGTGACAAGCTCCCCGTTGGCCGACTCCGCCAAGAAGAAAGCCAACGCGGCAGCGCACAGAAATGTTCCTTGGATCTTCAGATTCTTAATATTCCGAGGTTGCTTCATTTTTTCCGGGCAGCGAGTTGCGGGAATTTCTTCAGGATCGGCTGCGGGATGGTGTTCGGCCAACCCTCGTTGGTCTGCGGCGGTCCAGGAGTAGTGCGCCCTTCACCAATGGCTTTTGTCAGGCCATTAACGAGTTCAGCCACCTTGTCAGGATACTTGTCGTGCAGATTTTCAGTTTCCCTGGGATCCTTCTCAAGGTCGTAGAGCTGCAGCATCGGCAGTTTTTGTTTGGCGGCAACGGTTTCGCGTGGGGAACTCCAGCCGCCTGACCCGCGGCACAGGAGCAGTTTCCACTTGCCCATGCGAACGGCAAAATGGCCACTGATGGAATGATGGATGACCAACTCATGCAGGGATCCGTCCACTTTTTTCCCGGTCAGGACAGGCAGCAGGCTGACGCTGTCCTCGGCCGCGTTGTTCGGGAGCCTGACGTCAATGAGATCGGCGCAGGTTGCCATGATATCAGCCAGGGAAATGGTCTGTTCACTGCGTGTATTGGCCTTGATTCGGCCCGGCCAGCGCACGATGAACGGCACGCGATGCCCTCCCTCATAGGCATCGGCTTTCCA
>JAAESJ010000439.1 GCA_024229495.1 Verrucomicrobiaceae bacterium
ATCGATCAGGAATCCTACGCTAACTCCTCCACTCCATTACCAGGACTCGACGGTAGTCCCTTCGAAGAATTTAAAGAACGTTCTTTCGAGAGCTGGGTCAAGCGGGGTAAGGGCACAATCACGGCTCAGGGCCGTTTACGCATGTCGGATAACCTCGATGAGGCTAAGGTCTTTATATCGACGTTGAAGGAAAGCCATCGGTCCGTATCGAAATCAACTTCGGCGACTTCCACAGTTTCAACCTGGCTTATCATGTCGGCACTCCGATCAAACTTTCCGGAAATAGCGGAGAGAAGAACGGGCAGCTCGTCATCAATAAAGTCACTGGCCTCACTTCACTCTTCGGGAACAGTAAGCCTGGCAAGGCAAACGGTTAGAGAGCTCTGCTCCTCTATATTGGAATAAAAGAAAAATAAGTTATTCAGCAAGGGGAACGAGCTGGATAGCATCGAGAATAACGAAACCGTCCGTGCCTTGATTAGTCACTGTTAAAACTGATTCCTTGTCCGCGAGGAGTTGAACGGAACCGATCGTACGGAAGCTCTTTCCTGGAGGCATGGTCATTGTTTGATCGACGGTGAGGGAAACCTTGTGTTTCCCACTTTTTATTTTAATGGGCACCTTTTTGGCACGGGTCGAATGGGCCGAGTAAGCCATTCTAATCTGGTAACGACCGGTCTCAGGTGCAGTAAATTTGAAAGTGGCTATAGACTTGCCATCTGCTCTGGCACCGTCATGGATATAACCTGATCCAACGTAAGGCTTAAAGTTCTTTGAACCGGCCCAATGACCGGTCAAGGTCGCGTCCGCATCATCGAGCAATATTCCCCCAAGTGACTTTGGATTTATTGAAGAATCTTCCGCTATATCATTCGGCTCGGTGGATGGTTCCGGCAAATCAAGTACTTGTTTCTGAGCTAGGAGGCGATGACGGATTTTTGCATATTCTAAATCCTGAACTAAAACATTGTCCTTAACTGCCAGTGCCGCGGCGACGCCTGCCCCCTGACCGATCACCATCCATGCACCTTCAATCCTCAATGATGAAATACCAACATGCGTACAGGACAGCGCGACAGGCACCAGCAGGTTATTACATTGCTTACGCTTAGGCAGA
>JAAESJ010000440.1 GCA_024229495.1 Verrucomicrobiaceae bacterium
TAAGGAAAGTTCCAAACTCACTGATCGTTGATGGCCGAATCACAGCATTCAAGGCAGGCCTGGACTATTCAACTGACAATCTCGAAGCTCATTACCTTGCAGGCGGCAATGTCGGTGACGTGGTACTCTCATTAGTCGCGGCCGACAAGGCAGGCATCTCACTCGATTGGGAAAGGGCCTGCGCCATTGACCTCGCAGTTAAAGGAACAGGAAAGACGGTCCTAGAAGCGGTCCGCACAAGCATTAATCCGGCAGTCATTGACTGCCCCAATCCAAGTTCGGGAAAGGATAAGATCGAAGCCGTGGCCAGGGACGGAATCTCATTGAGGGTCAGGACCAGAGTCACCGTCAGAACTAACCTTGATCGGTTCGTGGGAGGAGCCACTGAAGAGACCGTCATCGCTCGTGTCGGTGAAGGAATCGTGACCTCAATCGGATCTGCCGAATCTCACAAGCATGTCCTCGAGAATCCCGACAACATATCCAAGCTAGTCCTCGAGAAGGGCGTTGACGCATCCACTGCTTTCGAAATTCTTTCAATCGACATTGCTGACGTTGATGTGGGAGATAACATCGGAGCCAAGCTCCAAACAGAACAGGCCGAAGCTGATAAGCAAGTCGCTCAGGCCAAGGCAGAGGTTCGCCGCGCTGCGGCCGTCGCAAATGAACAGGAAATGCAGGCCAGGACCCAGGAACAACGGGCCAAGGTCGTAGAAGCGGAAGCAGAAATCCCTATGGCCATCGCCGAGTCGTTCCGTACAGGGAACCTGGGAATCATGGACTATACGAAGTACAAGAATCTGATCTCTGATACGAAAATGAGAGAATCAATTGCCGGAGAAGAGGGCCAAAATGCAGGAGAAGATCCTAGCGTATAATCATTAAGAGTTAAGCAATCAGAATCACTGCCATGGAAGATGGATCAGGCGGACAGGGCCTACTAGTCATTGCGATAATTGTTATCACTTTTATCAATTGGCTCTCACAGACCCTCAAACAAAAGGCGGCCAAGAAAAATGGAGAACTCGTTGATGAATCCAATGAAAAGGTAAACGTAGTCAACGAACAGGCCCAGCATCGTCCCGTTCAGGACATTGGCGAATCTCCTGCCTCGCAAATGCCAGGCCCTGAGATGGGCATCCGCGAGCTCTTGGCCACGCTGTCAGGAGCCGAGGCTCCCGAACAGCCTCGACCGGTGCCGATAATCACTCAAGAGCAGCAAGAACAGGAAATTGTTCAGGAAGTCCAAAGCGTCACAGAAGTCTCTGACTGGAAACCAGAACTGAGAACAGAGTCTTCAGGGCCCAAAGACCCGATCCCTAAGCCTAAACTCACTATAAACTCAGCTAGCAAGCCTAAGAAAACGCACCCCATCGCACTCAAATTACGTAGCGGAGGAGGTGCCAAGGAAGCGATCATTCTTTCCGAAATCCTCGGTAAACCAAAAGCATTTCAGGAGCAATAAAAGACAAAAATTCTATGCAGAAGAGTACGTCCTGTTGTCATTGCACGGGCAAGAGGTTCATTTCCCTCACAACTTTCCTCCTATTAGCGCTACTAACATCAAATCTTTCCTCATACGGAAAAGAACCTACCCCCATCCTCATTAGGATCGAACCGACCGGCGACACTGATGGTATCTTCAAAGCGAATGAACCTTTGAATATCAATGTTCATCTTGAAAACACAGCAAAGAGGAAAATTAAAACCGTTCTAACCTGCTCCCTCAGTACTGATGAGGATGATCCGATCTATTCAATGCAGGAAAAACATGATCTTAAGCTCAGCGGAAAACTGACCCGAATGATCAAGTTCAACGTAAAGGATCCAGGATTATACAAAGTCATTATTAAGTGTGCCTGGGAAGAAGGAAGTACGAGTCTAAGCATGCAGATCGGCTATGACCCCGAAAAGATACGACCCCGACTCACTAAGGAGCCCGACTTTGATCGTTTTTGGGAGGAAACTGTGACCGCTCTGAGAGGAGTCGATCCACAGTTCGAGCTGATCGACTGCCCCGAAAAAAGCACTCCCACATTACGAGTCTATGAAGTTAAAATGCGCAGCCTCGGTGGGGTCAGGATCAGAGGGTGGTACGAGGTCCCAAAAAAAGAGGGTCCTTTCCCCGCTGCACTCAGGTTGCCCGGATACGGTCAGAACATGAGACCCGTTGGGATCTTCAAGGACATTGCCTTACTTTCCCTCAATCCCAGAGGGCACGGGAACAGCCAGGAAGACATCAAGGCCGAACCCAAAAACTACTGGATACGCGGACTCGATGATAAGGATCTCTATTATTACCGGGGAGCTTACATGGACTGTGTTCGAGGAATCGACTTCCTCTGCTCACGGGAGGAGATTGATAAAAAGAAAATTGCCGTGTTCGGAGGGAGTCAGGGAGGCGGACTGAGCTTCGCCGCAGCGTCCCTGGACCAGCGCGTGAGTCTCTGCGCTCCGGTCGTTCCTTTCCTCGCTCACTGGAAAAAGTATTTCAGGACAACGAACTGGCCCGAGATGAACGAATGGGTCGAATCCAAGGAAGAGCGGACCTGGGAAAGGACACTAAAGACCCTAAGTTACTTTGATTCAATGAATCTAGCGACTCGGATACAGTGCCCCGTCTTCATGGGAGTCGGCCTCCAGGACCCGGTCTGCCCGCCGGCCACAAACTTTGCTGCATTAAATTATAGCAAAGGAAGTAA
>JAAESJ010000441.1 GCA_024229495.1 Verrucomicrobiaceae bacterium
AGCATGCCATCGTAGGTACGGCGATTCTCATCCTTGACCTTGGGGAACTTGGCGCGATCGCTATCGAGTGCATGCATCGGCGAATGAACCGCGTTGTAGGCAAGGTACAAAAAGAAGGGTTGGGCATGGGCGCGATCGATGAAGGCGCAGGCTTCGGCACCCCAATAATCGGTCAGATATTCCGGTGCCGGAAACTCCTTGCCGTTGCGAAAAACAGGTGTGCCCTTCCAAAACGCCGAACCACCGCCGAGAATGGCAACCGATTCATCAAAGCCGCGTTTGCGCGGTCCCGCCGTCTCGTACTGCAAGCCATTGTTGCCGCTGAGGTGCCACTTCCCGACGTGAGCCGTCCGGTAACCGGCATCTTGGAACACCGCAGGCAACAGCGTTTGGTTAAGGAACAGGCGGGTCTTCTCTTCACCGTAGATGTTGTCGTAAATACCGAAGCGTTGCTGGTATTGACCGGTCAGCAATCCCATCCGAGACGCGACACAGATCGGTGCAGTGACGTAGGCATCGGTGAAAAGAGTACCTTCTTTCGCGAGGCGGTCGATATTCGGAGTGGGGATTTCGGACTTCCCAAACTTCGGCAGATCGGAATAACCCATGTCATCGGACATAATAAGGACGACGTTGAGCTTCTTTTGGCCTTGTGGTTTCCTCACAGGAGCCTTGGCCGCTTTCCTTGAACGCACTTTCTTTACGGTTTTCCAAGTCGTGCCGTCGTTCGACACGAGGATGTCAAAGGTTACTAGGGCACGATCACTCAGTTTCCCCTCGCGATCCCGCGAGAGTACGACCCGGCCGATTTTCCCTTGCTCCAGCAACTTAATTTGGGCCCAACCCGTTGACTTGGTGGGAATCCAGCTACGTCCGTTGCCATACATTCCATCGTTCAGGAAAGCGATCTGATGCTTATGCGCTAAGCCCGGAAGCAGCGAAGAAGCCGTAGCCTTGCCAGTTAAGGCGAGGTTTGTTTCTGAACTTGGTGCAAAGATCTCAAACTCATCTATGCAAGGTTGACCTATTGAGCCGGGCAAGATATTCACACGCACATACTGTGCCTCGACTGGTTCGAAACGGAATACGTTTGGCTTTACGGGATCAAAACGGTGTACGATTTCAAGGGCAAGGCGAGACTTGTCATCCGCCTTGGCTGTAGGGACATTGGAACTACTGGGCTGATCGAGCATGTAGGCAAGCAAGTGATTCATCTCGACAGGTGATTGAACCAAACCGGCCGGCATCATGGATTGATGGCTGGTGGCTCGTTTGTTAACTTCGGCACCCAGGAGCTTCATCACGGTTCCGGTGATCATTCTTAATTCCACAGTGTCACCGTCTTTTTCGATAAATCCGGTGTGTTTGGCGCCATCCTTCATGGTCAGTGTGGTGGGATGGAAGTTGGGCGAGACGAAACGATTCGGGAGGAGGATTGATTCCGCGAGGTATTGAGGGGAGAAGCGTGTATGCACGTTTACCAGCGAAGGGCCAATGCCTCCGCCCTTGCCATCGTCAGGAGCTAGGTGGCAGGCGATGCAGCCGCGGGCCGTGAACAGTTTCTTGCCGGCTTCAGCTTCCCCCTTTTGGTAGGTGGTGTTCCAGTCCATGTCGGCGAATGCCGGGGGAATCTTTTCGTTGCTGGATAAGTTAGCGGTTTCTAAGGCACGCAAAGCTTCCTTCTGGGCGCGAGCATTGACAGATGACTTGGATTTGGATCCCAGATCGACACCGGCGTTCTTGAGAATCGTCAGTATTTTGGAGTCAATATCGGTGTTTTTTAGAAAGAACAATTGCACCGCAGCAGGCAATTTAACGCTCAGCGAT
>JAAESJ010000442.1 GCA_024229495.1 Verrucomicrobiaceae bacterium
TCAGGCAGTCGAGGCGGTTAAGCCCCCGGGGGGTATGAGTGACACGCGGTTTTCCAGGCGCTATCAGGCCTATAAGAAGTTACTGGCCGATAGCCCGATCCAGCAACATGGATCAGAATATCAACGGGAGTCCCTGCTGAAGTCGGTAGACAATGCGCACCGGCTCCTATCCAGTGCCAAGGCGCGCCAGGCTTTCGATCTCAGCCTTGAACCCAAGGAGAGTTATGACACGTATAAGGTGGGTGGTCGATTCGGGCTCGGTTGCCTCCTGGCTCGTCGCCTCACCGAAGCCGGGGCCCGGTTTATTGAAGTTACCCATGGCTATTATCCGTTTAAGTACTGGGATACGCATGACAATGGTCACACCAGACTGAAGGAGCTTAAGGCCATGATCGATGCTCCCATTGCCCAACTGGTTCTTGATCTTGAAGCGCGCAAGCTGCTCGACCGCACCCTGATTGTTGTCGCCAGTGAATTCAGTCGTGACATGATGATGGAAGGTAAGCCTGAAAAGAGGGTAAAGGACCAGGTCAACGTGCCTCCCAAGATTGATGGGCCTCAGCATTATGGAATGCATCGTCACTTCACCGGGGCAGGTAGCGTTCTGCTCTTTGGCGGTGGTGTGAAAAAGGGCTTTGTCTACGGGGAGACTGCTGATGAGCGTCCCTGTACCACGGTGAAGAACCCGGTTACCACCGAGCAGTTGCATGCCAGTATTTACCGTGCCTTGGGAATTCCCCATGACCACCATTATAATGTCGAGCAGCGCCCGTTTTATGTGACTCCTGATGGTACGGCTGAACCGGTGATGGACTTATTTGGGTAGTGCCCTTGCTTGCCGGGCTTGGAGTTGCTAGGGTTGGGTGTGAATCACAAGGCAGGCCTGATAATTGCAATGGTATCGTTCGGGTCCGGGATGCTCATCGATCGTTTTCTTTTTCCCTTCAGCCAATCCTCCTCTGTCGCAGTCCCGGGAAAATATGCCCCGGGGATTTCATCAACAGATAAGGGCGCTGAATTCTCGCAAGGACGTTCCCGCAAAAGCGGCAGTCAAAAGCACAATGCTGATTCGGGAAGGGAACAGGATTTTTCACCTGAAGTGAATGAGGATCCGGTGGAGCAGATAATCAGGGAAATTGAAGCCGGTCATGGCATTGACGCCGTGCGGGTTTCCTCCTTGCTTGATCAGTTGCCGCAGGGCAGAAAACGTCGTGAATTCATTGGACGTATCGCATGGCACTGGGCACGGAAAAACCCCAAGGCTGCCCTTGCCTGGGCTGATACGCTGCCTCCTTCGGATAAGATACAGACGACAGGATCAATTATTCATGAATGGGCCCGTTCTGATCCCGGAGGAGCTGCTGATTATGTGACACAAATACCCAAGTCACAGCGTAGTCTTGACTGGGTTCACGAGACGGCCCGTATCTGGGCCGAACAAGATCAGTCGGCGGCCCTGAACTGGGCAATGAAACAAACCGACCCTGCCATTCGGCAACGCGCCCTCAGGGGATCCGTGGGATCCTGGGCCAATTCAGACGCGAGTGCTGCAGGGGAGTTTGCCTTGGCGCTTGAAAATCCCTATGAACGGCATGCAGTTCTTGAAACTGTTGCCCGACGGTGGGCAAGGCAAAGTGTGGAAGAGGGCTTGCAATGGGCCATGGATCTTAAAGGCGGAAACAGGGATCGTGCAACCTTAGCCATTTTTGGAGAGGTCGCAGAGCACGATCCGAGGCAGGCTGCCACGATATTCGGGGAAATGGCTTCATCCCTTCCAAGTGGAGAATCGCGTGATGGAATCCATTCAAACATTGCCCGGGAACTGGCAGACCGATGGGCTGCCACTAATCCCAGTGAGGCGGCGGACTGGGTCCTTGGACTTCCCGAATCTGATAACATTCAGCGCCAAGCCGTAGAGCGTGTTGCAGACAGGTGGGCATTTTCCAACCCTGAGGCAGCAGCTACATGGGCCCTTGAACTGCCTGAATCAGATAACGTCCAGCGACATGCCTTGGAAAGGGTGACTGAGCGGTGGTTGCGATCCGACAGTATGGCAGCGAGTGAGTGGATTACTGAAATGCCAGCAGGTGATGCTCGGGATGCTGCAGCTGGGGAACTTGTTCGCTACGTAGCACGCAGTGATCAGTTTTCCGCATTTTCATGGGCAACCAGCGTGAGCAATGAAGGTTACCAGACAGAGCTCATGAGGAACGTGCTCGTAAGGTGGCAGAGAACCGATCCGGTTGCGGCTCGTGCTGCTGTGGACACCGCTGAGGTTACTGCTTCGCAACGTGAGCAATTCCAGAGAATTCTCGGGCGTTCACCAGTAACTCAAGAGTCGTCCGGAGTTCCTGGATCCAACTGAAGCCTCGAAATCACGGTAACTTTTTTCGTTGGTGGAGTTCCTTCCGGGACTGCCGAGATAAACACCCTTATTTTTTCTTGGGCGGATAAATCTTGTGTGCCTTGTGGCAGGCCTTGCAGGAGGCGGCCTTCTCAAAGCCCTTAAGATCTTTACTCTTTGCTGCTGTCACCAGATCTGCCACCAGCATTTCAAAATCCGCCTGTTCCCCCTTGCGCACCTTGTATTTCGCAAGGTTTTCCGCATAATCAATGAACTGGTCTTTTTGTGTCGTTGTGGCCTTGCCGTCGATAATTAATTCCTTCAGGTTGCCATCGGTCTTGAAGCCTTTCTGCATGATTTCCTTGATGGAATACTTGCCTGCAGGCCCCGGTTTTGGAGGAGCGGGTTCCTTTTGTTTTGTCGAATCAGCAAATCCGACCCAGGTAATCATTAGCGAAGTTGCTAAACACACCAGAAATGTAACGTGCTTTTTCATAAGCATGCTTTCAGTATGCGGTGCTATTTTGCCCCGTCAAACGTTCACTTTCTGACATTGCATGATGTTATGGGTTATCTTAACTGGTAGCGGGCGTTAATGACGCGTTAGAATGTGCTGGAAAAGAAAAGAGGGGAGTTGTTGATTTTTTTCAGGATTCTGAAAAATGGAACTTATTATGTCGCCCATAACCAGAGTAAGATGACCATGATTAATCGTTTGTTACCATTTTATTTCCGCTGCCTTTTTGTTGTCA
>JAAESJ010000443.1 GCA_024229495.1 Verrucomicrobiaceae bacterium
GCCCCTTTGACGGTCAGCTGTTCTTCGGGGACTACACCCTGAGCATTATCATGCGGGCGACCACGGAGAAGATCAACGGGGTGTGGCAGGGCGCATGCTACCCTTTTCGGGAGGGGCTTGCCACCGGGATCATGAATGTTGAGTTTACTCCCGCTGGCCAGTTGATCGCCGGGGGATTCACTACCAACAGGCAGTGGCCGGTGCGTGGCGAGGCTCCCTTTGCTATCCAGCGTTTGGACTGGAACGGCAAGCTTCCCTTTGAATTAAAGGAGATCAATATTCGTTCCGATGGTTTCCTGCTGACCTTTACCAGGCCCGTGGACCGGGAGGTTGCGGGTAAGTCGGAAACCTACGCAATGACGACCTATACCCATAATTTCTCCGCAGGATACGGCAGTCCGGAGGTGGACCATACCACTCCTTCCGTGACCCATGCCGAGGTGTCCGCCGATGGTCTACAGGTCCAGTTGAGGGTGAAGGGCATCCAGGAAAGCCATATCCACGATTTTGACCTGGCAAAGGTGCGGGATCGTGATGATGAGCCGCTCCTGCATACGAAAGCCTATTATACGGTCAATGAGGTTCCGGTTTCTGCTCCCAAGCCTTGAAAATTCCATCGGTAGCAGGTGGATATTGTGGGAAAATAGAGGAAAGGGTTGAGATTTCTTCTTTAATTGATGTTTATCAACACCTTAGGATGAATTTAAATCCTTTAACTGATGATGAAAAAGAGTCTCAACTATTGGCCCGTCTTCTTGATGGTTCTTGTCGGTCTTGCGATGAATGCCCAATCGACACCGCAAAAGCAAAAGGCCAGCACTGCGAAACAGCAAAAGTCCAGCACTGCTAAAAAACCTGCACCTACGGATCACCGCTTGCGTGAGTACCAGCAGAAACACAGCGACCTGGCCAAGCGTATTGAAAGTGCCGAGAAAGCCGCTAAGCAGGCCAGCGTCGATTATAAGGCGCAAACAGAGC
>JAAESJ010000444.1 GCA_024229495.1 Verrucomicrobiaceae bacterium
GATGCTTTTTCATCCGGTGCAGTCATTGTGATTATTACGGCTGCGGGTGCCGCTTTTGGCGGCGTCTTAAAGCAGACTGATATTGCGACATCGATCGGTTCCATTGAAGGGAGTCAGGCTTTGGCCTTGCCGGTCTGTTTTTTGATCACGGCTCTCGTTCGAACGGCTCAGGGATCAGCCACCGTCGCGATGATAACAGCGGCACCGGTTGCTGCAGCATTTGCTACTCAGAACCTTGGGTTTCACCCCGTGTACCTAGCTCTTGCCGTAGGTTGTGGATCCAAGCCAATCCCATGGATGAATGATTCCGGTTTTTGGGTCGTGACCAAGATGTCAGGAATGCAGGAGTCTCAGACCCTGAGGACCGTGACACCCATGATGTCATTGATGGGTCTTTTCGGTCTAATCGTCACTCTTATCGCCTCATTTATCCTGCCATTTAAATAAAAATGCGTGACCAGCGTTGACCTTCTGGTCAATGAAAGGCAATCATGTTCTTTAATGTCTGAACGAGACTCCGCTACTTTAAGATCTTACCGTTGGTATGGCCCTGACTCTCTCAGAGCCTTTGGTCACCGGTCAAGGGCGCGTCAGTCTGGTCTCGGTGAGAAGGATTTTTTTGGTAAGCCCGTGATCGGGATACTGAACACATGGACCGATCTGAATTCATGCCACATGCATTTTAAGTCGACCGTGGAATCTATTAAACGAGGTGTTCTCCAGGCCGGGGGACTGCCTATGGAAATTCCAGTCATGTCTTGTGGTGAAAGTTTAACGAAGCCGACATCTATGCTTTATCGGAACTTTTTAGCGATGGAGGCTGAGGAGATGATCCGTGCGAATCCGATCGACTGTGCGGTTCTCTTGGGAGGATGTGATAAGTCAACCCCAGCTTTAATTATGGGTGCTATCTCGGCAGGTGTTCCTGCCGTGTACGTTCCTTCGGGTCCAATGATTAAGGGTAACTGGCATGGCCAAGTCCTCGGTTCAGGCTCGGACGTGTGGGGATACTGGGATGAAAAGAGAGCAGGAAAC
>JAAESJ010000445.1 GCA_024229495.1 Verrucomicrobiaceae bacterium
CTCTTTATCTTTGACATCACCAGCAACCCGCCCAAGCCAAAAGGACATGTTGAACTCAGCATGGGTGGACATGGCTGGATCACCTTCAGCCTTGATGGGAAATATGCCTATTGCCACACACCGGACATCTTTGAGGTTGCCACGAAAAAGAAAGTTGCTTCCCTGAAGCGTGCCGATGGCAAGCCCTTCGCCAGCTCCAAATTTATTGAGGTCCAGATGCGTGGCGGGAAAGTAGAGAAAATCGGGAATGAGTTCGGGCTAGGGCGCCTGCAATAATCATCGCTCCTCTTTCCTCCCCATCTTAGTGAAGGCGCCCATTAAACCTTGGCCAGGCACTCCTCGATATAGGCCCGGCTCCTTTTAATCACCGCGGTAACCTCAGCAACGGTGGGTAGGACAGGAATTCCCCGGGGCACAGGATGCATGAAAATCTCGCAGTATCCAGAGTAGCCGATATCCTTTAACGCTTTCACCACCGGCTTGTAGTCCAAGCCGCCACCGAAACCCGGCAACTGCTGCATTTCTACTGCCTTGGTGGATTTTTTGTACATTCCCTCGGAATGTTCCTGAAAATACATGAAGGGAATATTCCTGTCCCCGAGTTCGCGAATCAAGGTGGGGATCTGGTTGGAGAATTTGTGCAGATGGTGCGGGGCAAAGGCAATACCAAGGTTTGATGACGCGTTCAACTCAGCGAAGTAGCGCAGTGCATCCGGGTGATATAACAGCTGTCCGCTGTGGTTCTCGACGGCAATCCTGATGCCTGTCTCCTCGGCAACGGCAACATGCGGCTTCATCTTCTCGAGAAATCCACGCACTGCTGACCTGGCTTCCTTGCCCGAGGGACCGCGGGGACCGGTGCTGCCACAAACGACAATTTCAGCGCCAAAGGATTCCTTGACCTTCTTCATCTCCTCGCGCAGGCCGAAAGGACCCAGCGGGTAACGGGTAAATACCGCCGGTCTCACACGATGCTTTTCAAACATCTTTCTTGCCGGAGCATCTCCCATGAACTCAATTTGCTCACGCTGGTTACCATGCACCCTGCACCAGATATCAATTGCCTCACACCCCGCTCTCAAGACCTCCGGCAGGATGCTTGCCAGGGGCATCTCGCCATACATCGCCGAGGAAAGAATATAACGTAGCCTGAAGTCACTGCCTGCAGCCCGGGAAGGTGTCGCCAACGTTGAGCCCAAGATGCCGGCTCCGAGGGACTTCATGATTTTGCGGCGTTTCATCAATCTCGGTCAGGATATGGGCATTCCCTGCATCCAATTCATGATAGGCTCACATAAGCGTGTCGGCTTCACAACGGAAAACACACTCCACAAACCCGCTGCCTTTAATATTGCATACTGGGCACCAATCCGGTTGAAACCGCGCTGTAGCGGGTCATGCTACAGGGCAACGCCATCGCATGGAACCCAAAGCACAGAATCCGGATCCACGCAGCGACTTCCCGATCCTCCGCCGTGAGGTGAAAGGCAAGCCGCTTGTCTACCTTGATAATGCCGCAACCACCCAGAAGCCACAGGTGGTCATTGACCGGGTGTCGGGTTTTCTTGCCAACGAGAACGCCAATATCCACCGGGGAGTGCATTACCTGAGCATGGAGGCCACAGATGCCTATGACCGTGCACGAGCCAAGGTGGCCGGATTCCTCAATGCTGCAGAAGCCCGGGAAATTGTATTCACCCGCGGCACCACCGAGGCCATCAATCTGGTTGCCCGAAGTTTCGCGCTCCCACGGATGGCAAGCGGTGATGAAATCCTCATCTCTGCCATGGAGCACCACGCCAACATTGTCCCCTGGCAAATGGCCGCAAAAGAATGCGGCGCGCTACTCAGGGTCGCGCCATTGACTGATTGCGGGCAAATCGACCTCGAGGCGTATGGAGAACTCCTTGGGGAACGCACCAGGCTGGTTGCCCTCACGCACGTCTCCAACGTGCTCGGGACCATCAACCCCGCAAAAGAGATGATTGCCATGGCAAAGGAACTCAATATTCCAGTGCTTCTGGATGGCGCTCAGGCAGTGCCTCACATTTCTGTGGATGTCCGTGAACTCAATTGTGATTTCTATACCTTCTCATCCCACAAGTTGTTCGGGCCGGACGGGGTTGGCATCCTTTACGGCCGAGCAGAGCTGCTTGCCGCAATGCCCCCCTACCAGGGTGGCGGTGACATGATTGAACAAGTCAGCTTTGAAAACACCACTTTCCGCGCTCCTCCGGAACGCTTTGAGGCAGGTACCCCGAATATCAGTGGCGCCATCGGCCTGGGAGCGGCAATTGACTATATCAGCGCCCTCGGCAGGGAAACCATTCATGCCCGTGAGGAACAACTCCTGAACTATGCCACCAACCGGCTGGGTGAGGTTCCAGGCCTGTCCATCAGGGGAACCGCACCGGAAAAAGTGGCAGTGATCTCCTTTACCCTGGAATCCGCGCACCCGCACGATATTGGCACCATCCTGGATGCCTCAGGCATTGCAATCCGCGCCGGGCACCACTGCGCACAACCCCTGATGCAACACCTGGGTGTCCCGGCAACAGCCCGTGCTTCCTTTGCCTTTTACAATACCACCGAAGAGATCGACAGGTTGACTGAGGCACTGCTGGAGGTAAACCGCATGTTCGGCACCTGATAATCTCGCTACCCCTTGCTTGAATGGACGAACTTACAGATCTTTACCAGGAAATCATCCTCAGCCACAACAAGCGGCCGCGGAACGGTGATAAGCTTGATCCCTGCAGTCACAAGGCGGATGGCTTCAACCCGTTATGCGGAGACAAACTCACGGTCTTCCTGCGCAAGCCGGGCGAAAATATAGATGAAATCACCTGCCAGACCGAGGGGTGTGCGATCTCGCGCGCCTCAGGATCCATCATGACAACGATGGTCAAGGGCAAGACCGAACAGGAGGTTAATGAGATTATCACCGGGATAAAGGAACTTCTCAGTGGTGAGGAGGAACCGGAAGTGGACCTCGCAACGCAAGGCGACCTCGCCGCCCTGGTGGGCGTGCGCAAATTCCCGGCACGGGTCAAGTGCGCTACCCTTGCCTGGCACGCACTGGAGACAGCCCTCAAGGGGAACGACACCACCACCACCGAGTA
>JAAESJ010000446.1 GCA_024229495.1 Verrucomicrobiaceae bacterium
GCCTGGCTCGTGCGACAGGACCCGTAGGGCCGCGGTGGCACGCTCCATATCGCCGAGCTACGACAGCGCGGTCACCGGCTACTTCGGCACGCGCCAGCCCAGTGTCCTCGAGGCCGAGGGGTCGCACGCGGCATACGTCGCAGCGCTCCGAGCACACGGGACCGACGTCACCGTGCTGCCTGCCCTCGCTGACTTCCCCGACTGCTGCTTCACGGAGGACACCGCCGTGATTGTCGGCGACACCGCCGTCATCCCGAACATGGGCCACCCCTCGAGGGAGGGGGAGCAGGACGCTGTGGTGGAGCACCTCTCGGGCAGGTACGAGATCGACAGGATGCCCGAGGGAATGTCACTGGACGGGGGAGACGTCGTGTTCTACGATGACAGGTACCTGATCGGCGTGTCGACGCGCACAAGCAGGGAGGGGGCAGAGTACCTCGCCTCGAAGGTCGGGGGGGCTGGGTTCGACTCGGTGCTGATCGACGTGCCGAGCTCGACCCTGCACCTTACCACTGTGATGTCCACGCCCAGGGAGGGGACCATCGTCGCCGCGGAGGGCCACCTCACACAGGGGCAGCTGGGGGCTCTCGCAGACGAGGTCCTGTGGGTTCCGAACTCGGAGTCCTACGCCGCCAACACCATCGGCTACTCCAACGACCGTGCCATCATCTCCGCCGGCTTCCCGGTGACGAGGCAGGTGATGCTGGATGCCGGTTTCTCGATCACCTCGGTGGACATGGACTCAATCATGCAGGCCGACGGCTCGTTGACATGCCTGTCCGTTTTCACGGAATAGCCCCGATTTCGGGAGTTAGATTATACCTTGGAGCCTGAAGGCTTTGTCATGCATGTGGCAGGCAAGGTTTTCCTCGGACTCGGGGTTGTA
>JAAESJ010000447.1 GCA_024229495.1 Verrucomicrobiaceae bacterium
TGGCAAGGTCGTCGGCTTCGCGTGCGCCGCAGGCGGCAAGAGCAGCTATATGTCAGTGATGGGAGTGGCAAACAGCCTGATGCTCGACTTCCGAGCTCACATTATTCCCCGATTTGTCTATGCCACCGGAGAGTCCTTTGATGATGGCTCAGTTAACGACCCGGACCTTCAATCGCGCCTCAAGGAATTCTCAGATGAAATGATACGGGTCACACAGGCACTCTGCCGCTGACAAGAACTTTCGCTGGAAAGGGCTGTGAAATTGATAGGGGGAGGAGCATGCTGGCCCATGCCATCGCGCTTAGTTCGAAGTTGCTGAAATCATTCATTGCCGAGCACGATGACTCCTCTTTTCGCCTACCCCAGGCCTAAGTTTCAATCATCGGGGAACCCGAGCTCTTGCCTGCCTCGAGGCTGACAGCTTCCTTATTTATCCCTGTCCCGGACTAAATCGCAAAATGAAGTTCCCAAAAAGCCACCTGTGGCAACTTTGCAGTCTTTGTATGAAAAGCGGGAGACGGAACTCCATGAGCCTGCAAATAATGGATATACCATGTCATTTGCTGCCAAGAAGGGGATTCAACGAAAGCATCTCACCCAATGCGCACTTCCACTTCACTCTTACCCTTAAAAAACGAATCCGCCCCACCGGGTTTAACCGATGGGGCGGAACAGCCTTGCTCTCTTACGAGGGCTTAATTCGTTATTATGAACTTAGTCTATTAGAGGTCCAAGTCACCGGGGATGGCCACGGTCACAGGGCCGCCGACAGAATCACCTCTCTTTTGAACCGCGTAACCTGCAGTCAGCTCTATTGAGCTTTTATCTCCCGCAACTGCAACCTCTTCCCATCGTGCCACAATGCCGAAGCCTGGGTTGGCCTCAGTGTAGTAGTATTGGTTATAATTACCTGCACCGTCTGGCAACCAGAGGATATCAGCATCTGTTGCACTGCCAGCCTTCCAAGTTGGAGCTTCTTCGATGTTACTGTCGGCAAGGCTAATGCCAACCGGAAGAACGCGGTTCACGAAGTTAAACTGGTCAGCAAACAAGTTAACAGTAGTCGCAGAAGTGCGGACATGACCAACGAAGACAATGTCAAGTGGGGCAGCAGCCCTACGCTGAATAAAGATTCCAGCAGTGAAAGGAATTACTACATCTGCCTTATTTCCAGCCTCTGCAACCTCTTTCCATTCTGCTACAATGCCGAATCCTGGGTTGCCCTCAGCGCGATAGATCTGGCGAAAGCTGCCGTCGGCCTGCGGAATCCAGATAATATCAGCATCTGTCCCACTTCCCTCACCAAGACCAGCTTCGTTGTTTGCACCAAAAATGGATGCAACCGTTGCGTCTTGACGAATTTCATACGTATCGCCATCGCTAACAGCAAGGGTAGTGGTCAGTGTATTTGCATCAAATCCTGTAACGGAAGCAGAAGCGCCAGTAGCAAGGTTTTGCACTGTGTATGGAGTATCTGCCGTAAGCAATGTTGTGAAATCAACATCGTCATCCTGGGCGGAATCAGCATCAAAATCGCCGGCTGCAGCAACTGAGTTACCAACGTTGATACCAAGCAAGGTGAACGCATCACCTAAAACTGTTTCTGTGTGATAACCGACAGGCTTAGTGACGGCTGTGTTCTGAGCACTGACAGTTACGACTGCGCTCAAGGAGGCTATTATTCCCAAAAGGGAGAGTTTTGTTTTCATGGCTGTAGTTGTGGGTGTCTGTCGGGGTTTGTTTAAATATCCCTATTTTCATCAGAATAGCGGATACGCTGGAAGCAATCAACACTTTTTGGCGAAAATATGAGAGATATTCTTATTTCTGCATCTAAGACGTTCAGAATCCCGTATTTATGCAAAAAAAGGGGGCTTTTCTTTATTTTCAAGGGATTGGAAGGCGATTCTTTCTTCCGTTATTGAAAATTCAACCCTTATAGAACCGCGAAACCATCAAAAATGGCCGTTTTTCCCTAATTAGAGGAACAAAGCCACTCTACGATTTGGATTGCCTTCTAAAAAGCCTCCTTAAAATCCCGGAACGTGATGCCGGGTCTTTATCTTCCGCCGAAGCTTCAGGAGTCTTTTCATCAAGGGCAGGCTTCTCGGATTGCTCCGGAAGGGCAGGCTCCTCCACAGGAGCTGGCGGTGCTCTAAAATCCGGATCATCCCCTTTTTGACGCAAGCCGAACTTACGGAGAGGCACCCTGTTTAAATTCTGCGGAACCGTGTCGCTTTTACCCTCTTGGAGCTTTGGGAAAAGTGCCGCATCCTTTTCCGGCTCGGACCTGGCCGCCTTTAGGGCGTCTTCACCCACAATGGTATTGCGGATTTCCTTGATGTTCTTCTCCACCAGATCATCGGTGGTTTCGATAATGTGCGGTTGCAGGAAAATCAGTAACTCATTGCGATTCTTCTGCTTTGAAGTTGAGCCAAGCAACCGCTTAATACCCGGGATGCGGGTAAGAATAGGTAATCCGTTAATCAACTCACTCTCATCCTCCTGAATGATTCCACCAAGGACAACGATTGCCTTGTTCGGGAGACGCACGGTGGTCTCAAACTGCTGGGTAGATATATCAGGCACCTCGTTTCCGCCAATGACCGTTTTGCCGGTGATATTCTCGTTCTGCTGAGAAATGGTCAGAGTAACCTCATCCTTGGAGTTAATCAGTGGCACCACGTCAAGTTGCAGGAGGACCTCTTCAAAACCAATACTGGAGGAGACATTGCCACCTGCATCAAGGCTGGAGACACTCTGTGTCGGGACTGCCACCCGCTGACCTGATGCAATACTGGCAAGTTGGTTGTTAGCAGTGAAAACAAACGGACGCGAAATAACCTTAAAGCGGTTGGTTTGCTCCAATGCCTGGATATAGGCATTGAAAATATCCCCAACCTGCGCCCAGACACCAAGCCCGTCAGGTGTAGGGATAGCCTCAATCCCAACCGGGTTAAGGAGAGGATTAAGTGGACCCGTTGCTGGATCGGCAAGAAGTGGAGCCAGCTTGTTCACATTGAGCACCGAGGAGCCTCCCGCGGTGGTTCGGAAACTACCGGCAAGGTTGACGATCTGGTCGCCCACTGTGATTTGCTCAACCGTCCTCAGCAAATCCTTACCAAAACGAATATCATCGCCAAGGGTTACCTGGGCAATCACCGCGTTGATATAGACCTGGCGGGGACGGATATCAATTTCATCAAGAAGCTGGTCGATAATCCTCAGCTGCTCAGGAGGCCCGGAGACAACAACGTTATTGAGCTGTGAATCGCCAATAATAAGCGTGTTGCCGACCAGAAGTGACTCCGGGCCGGAAATCGCATCGGGATTGGACAGGTTACTGCCGCCAAGGCTGCTGCCGCCCCTTGAACCGGAGAACCCCCCGGTAGTGCCGGTGCGGGAAGAAGTCGAGTTGCGAGATGCACCGGTAAGGCCACCGCTCCGTGAACTGGATGTGGAACTGCGCGTGGACGAGCGGGCGGAAGTCCCTCCCCTGCTGTTATTGCTCACGTTACGGGAGAGGGCATTCTCGGCCACCGGGAGGAAATCAGAAACCGGTATATATTTGAGCTCACGCTTCAGGAAATTATCGACTTCACTTGGGGCATCAAAGATCTCGATCAGGCTTTTGATATAGGCAATATCAACCGGCCGGGCAATGATCAGGATACTGTTGGTTCGGGTAATGGCTTGGATCTGGATGGTATTGCCATCCGGCGCGGAAGCCGGCAGGGCAGCAGCACCCGGGGTTGCCGGCGTCCTTCCCTGCGGGCTGATGACAACATTTGGCCGGGCAGTAGTGCTGCCGCTTCGTCCTGAGGACTGAGCCTGCAGGATCTCATTGAGGCTAGCCGCAACCTCCTGCGCATCGGCACGCACCAGGGAAATGGCCTCGGTCGTCACCCCGATGCCGGGAACATCAATCTGCTCCTTGAGCATCACCAGCGCACGCACCAGCGGTACGTTATCGGTAATAACGATCGCGTTGACGTTGGCAACCGGGGCAATGGTGCTGTAGGGACTTGGACGCGCAACCACCTGAAATACCCTGAGGGCATCCTCAGGACTGATGTAGTCAAACTTCATCACGTAAGTGACCAACCGGTCACCGGGAGGCAAGTCAGCCATGTCCACATAAACACGGGGATCAAGCTTAATGCCGACCGGGGATTTGCCGGCCGCATTGATCAGCACATCGGTTTTCTCGTCCTTCTCAATGATGGCAAACCCATTAAGTAGAAGAGAGCCTTTGATGAACTCGAGCGCCTCCTCCTTCGACATCTCAAGATCGGAGGTAATGGTTATCGTGGAGGCAGCAACCGTGTTGTCCACCATCAGGCGTTTTCCACTGATCGCCTCATACCGCGGAATGACAAACTCGCCAATTGATGCGTTGGACCATTGAATCAATTCCTGCGCACTACTACCTGCAAAAGGAATGAATAAAAGGACGGACAAAAGCAGGAGCTTTATGCGGGAAATAAAATGATGGGAAATGGGCATGGTTAAGGTTCCACGGAGGAATCGGCGGGAAATGAGGATCATGAGAGGAAAATCGGTAAGAATGCAATCAGCGTTTTTATTTGGGGGGAAGCACTACCGACCGGCGTTTAGGTTCCGGTTTCTTTTGGCTGGCCTTCATCATGTGGTCACGGATCTGCTTCTGTTGTTCGGCCCTCTTCTTCATTGCGGCCATCGCCTGCTCCTTGGTCATGCCATTCGGGCGGGCTACCGTCTTGGAAGGGGCTTTCTTGGGGGCACCCTTCGGCGCAGGAGCGCCCTTTGGCGCCATACTCAACCGACTGCTGGCAAACTCAATGGTCCCGGTCCGGCTACCTTCGGAAAGGTGTATCACGGTATCCTTAAGTCTACCGTTGCTCTCGACCTTGGTAATCATGATGCCGTCTTCATTTTCCTCGCCCACTTTGAGCACGTGGAACTTGTTCTTTTTATCGGTAAGCCCAACCGTGTATTTGCCACCAAAACGGTCGACGGCGCACAATTTCCAACCTTCCCACGGGTCAGGCCCCTTCTTCACCTCCGGCGGTGGAGGTGGAAGAACCTCACGTGAGAATGGGGAGGCGGCCCAGGTCTTTTCATGACGGTTAAGGCTGTAAGACTGGGGAAAGAAACCGACAGCCTTTTTCTCAGCCTCACTGGCTGGAGCAGAAGGCTTGGCGTCCTGGGCATTGGCATCCTCAGCAAGAGGCATCAGCCCTAGACAAACAAGCATGGCCAGAAATGAGAAAATGGTCGTAAATTTCATGACTTGAATAGTTAAGATAGTGAATCGATGAAGCAATAAAATCAGTTTTGCCCGGAATCCTTTGCCAGGGGATCAACCGTAAGCGGGTTGTTAGCGGGTTCAGCCGGAGCCGGGACGCCAGGTTCAACCGGAGCCGGGACGGCAGGTTCAACCGGAGCCGGGACGGCAGGTTCAACCGGAGCTGGGGCGGCAGGTTCAACCGGAGCCGGGACGGCAGGTTCAACCGGAGCCGGGGCGGCAGGTTCAACCGGAGCCGGGGCGGCGGGTTCAACCGGAACCGGGGCGGCGGGTTCAACCGGAACCGGGGCGGCAGGTTCAACCGGAGCCGGGGCGGCGGGTTCAACCGGAGCCGGGGCGGCGGGTTCAACCGGAGCCGGGGCGGCGGGTTCAGCCGGAGCCGGGGCGGCGGGTTCAGCCGGAGCCGGGGCGGCAGGTTCAGCCGGAGCCGGGGCGCTTGTTGCAATTAAACGGTTCCCCGCAGAGGCATTGTTTGCATACCAGCGGGTTACTGTAAGCGTGCATCTGAGCACCGTCGGATCTTTCTTGTCACTTGTGTAGATAATGTCAGGGATTGCGTAGAATTTCGGCGCCGTCGAGTTTCCAGCGAATTGTGTCCAGCCGGCGAGGGTCACTAGGGAAACAAAGCGAGTCACCTGGTCATCACTGCCTGAGAGCTTAACTCCCAGGGGAACCTTGGTATACATGGAAGCCGGGTCGATGATGGGCGGCTCCGGCCTGATCTGGTCAATCGTTGCCCCCGAGGCAACCGCACACTGCTTTAGGTGATTCTCTATTTCAGTCGCTGCCGCCTCCTCACTGACAAATGTGGGCTCGATGAGTTGCAGCATTGCCTTGGTAGCAAGCCAGTCAGGTTTTTCGGACTGCTCATCATTGAAGTCGAGGATTTCTTCTTTGAAATCATCAATCTCTGACTCTGCTAACTGCCTGCGCCCGGAAAAGTTTCCCATTACCAGGAAATTGGCGATAAAAAATAGAGCCACTGCGAAAATCATCAGCAGGCGTCTTTCACTATGATTAAGGGAAGCCATTATTCTCTTCTATGCGTCGTTGCCAAACCGATAGCCTCCCTGGAGCCTGAAGGTCGCGGTTCCATCCTTCAACCGCGTATTGACAGTGGGCCGTTGCAGCCATTCCCAACTATAATCACTCATCGCCGCCGCACTCATTAATTTCGCACCAAACCTGCGCCCGGCATTCGGGTCCCTGCACTCACCAATAATAGTGATGGTATTCCCCTTCACGGCAAAACTGGTAAAGCGAACATCCTTAGCGGGAAGTTGTAAGGTGCAGCGGTGCAAAAGCTCAGAGGGGTGGGTTTGTCCATTGATAACCGGCTCAATTTCTCTCCACTTCTTCTCAAAAGGGCCAATCCAGCCAAGTTCCTCATCCAATCCGTTAATCTTCGCACTCAATGTCTCCCTCTCTTGCTCCACTTTGAAATGGTTGAAAAAATACACTCCCAAAAAGACCAGATAACAGGCAGCCAGTGCCAGCACAACGTTACGAATCATCTGTGCACGCTGCTTTTGCTCACGCTGGACGGCCACCACGCTAGGCAACAGTCCGGAATAATCGGAGGGAAGCACGGGATCAGGTCGTAACGCAATGATGGTATCCAGATCCAATGCCTGCTGGAGTTCGCTCACCACAGACTCATCGGCATCCTCCAGCCAAACATGAATGCCGGAAATCTGGGAAAGAATATCCTGGCTCTTTTCCTCATTACTAACCGGACCTGCCCCCTCAAGGCCCAAGAGCACGCAACGGATTTCCTGCACTGCCGCCGAATCAAACTCAATGCTGTTGAGTCCCTGGAAATAGACCAATTCTCCACCACGCGTCAATCCACCCACAAGGCGGCCAAGTTCCCTCCAAATCACGATGTGATTGCCGGGGAGATTCAGAAACCTTGCGCTGACATCAAACTCCCGGGCCCCTTGATTGGGTAACGGATGCTGATAATCCGAATTGAGCACGGTAGCCAGGATCAGGTTTCGGTTGCCTTCCTCGGTGTCAATCGTCTGGACCGTCCGGTAGTCAAGCATCCTGCCGCTCCCGGATTCGGGCTTAAGTCCTGATTTCTCAAGTTGCATCTCCACCAGACTGCCGAGCATCTCAGGAGAACCCGTTGCCGTCCAGATCGGCACGGCAAATACAGAGTTCACCGGAAAAGCGTAGTGACTGGCACTCTGGAAAGGTTCACCTCCCTCTTCCAAAGAGCGTGTTTCGCTAAGCACCAACCTGCCCGATTGCTCAACCCAAAGCTCCCAGCCGTTCTCGCCGGGGAAACAGAGTGTGATATCACCGTCTTTCTTTGCCATTTATTGGATTGGTATCTCCTCCCTTGATAATAATGCAGGCCTGCTGCTGCGGTTACGCAGCACAACAACGAGCTGCCGCTTGAAATCCCCAAAATATCCCGTGCTCTCGATGCGCACGGTGTTGCCCCGGGTGGTAAAGCGCCGGCTAATGATATCACGCCGGTCAGGTGGTGACTGAATCTGGTCAAGAACGGCGTTAATGTCCTCGAAGGGCAGGTCATCCTCAGTGTCCTTGATTTCGTCAACACCGTCCCTGTGGACGATAAAATCCTCTACCCACTCGATTTCCGTCTCCGCAGCAAGTGCAATGATCTCAGGGGAGGCCTCGTTCACATCAACCGGCCCCTCACTGCGCACGGTAAAATAATCACGCCAGTTCGGCTTGTATGCCGCCACCAGTTCCATTCCACGGACAAATTTCATTTCCTCAACTTCATAAAAGGCGCGGTTAAAAGGATAGTTACCATCCCCTATGCCGTTATCCTCATACCAATCGGCCTCAGCCCCCTCGGGAGCCGCACTGGTAATATCATCGGCATCCACCCAATCCACCAGCGCGCTGACAACCTCCTGCGCTTCGCTTAATTCCATTCCCCAGAAATTGAAGATTCCCTCCAGAAGGGCCCTGTCACCGCGAAGCAGTGCCTGGTTGGGATTGAGCCAGCCGGACTCATTGCGAATCTTCACGGAAAACCCCTCGTTGTCCCCAAAGTCAAAATATTCCATCAAGCCGGGATCGGTCACCGGGTTCTGCTGCAAGAGAGGGTCATATTCCTTAATATTCGCATTGGCAGCAATGGCGATTCCCGTTTCGGCAAGTTGCATGGCCCGGAAAGAAGCCTTTTCATCACTGACAACCTCCATGTCGGCATGCACCACAAACAGTGTAGAAAAAATCGCCAGGCCAAGTGCAGCCATCAGCCAGAACACGGCAATAAGCACTGAGGCAGCCAGATCGCCGCGAGTTCCGCGAATCATCCTTATCTGGGATATTGAGCTGTTCATTGTGCAATGCGGATTTGCCAAAATACCGGCACGGCATGATGAATTCCACGACGCCGAATGCAACACCATTCCGTGCTTAACGGCGATATTTCCGTCACCGGATAAATGATGCTGTGAGTAACTCTTCAATGTTAAGGGGTTAAGGGATTAAGGGGTTACAGCTTATCGCAGAGGCTTGATTATGCCGGGGTTACGCCCTGTCAGGATCTGCTCTTAAGGTGAAATGATGGATTTTTGCTGATAGATGAGGGGGTAGAGGAATTACGCCTGTTGTTATAAACTTCCTCGGAAAAATGGGATATTAGGAAAAATTTTCTCTCAAATGCCCGATTTAAGGGGCTGGAAGGGTAGACTCTTTTAGTTAAATTTACAATCTGCAAAGAAATCGGCGCTATTCTCCGCCAAATCACGCCAACGCCCATCCATCAAGGGCGACCGCCGCCACCCGGAATCGGACCTCCACGACCCCCTCCGGAGCTCGGGCGTCCACGACCGCCTCCAGAACTCGACCCTCCAGGAGGGCGACCACCGGGAAATCCTCCAGAAGCTCTCCCTGCTCCAGGTGCCCTTCCCGCACTGCCGGAACCCGGTGGAAGCTGTACCCGTCGATCATCTCCACGGACGTTGCCGGCTCCACCGGAAGTCCTCGTCCCGGAACCGCGACTGCCGCCGGACTGGATGCCTCTCACCACGGTTTCCGGATTGACCACCACCGGAATCCAGAACACAGACCGCAAAGGTTCCGAGCCGTCAAAAAACTCGACGTTCATCTCTACCAGTGAAGGACGTTCATTGGGCCTTACCCAATCCTCCTCCCAGGCCTCCTCAACACTGCCGGAATCACCCGAGCGCTGGTTGGCATCCGCCGTGCGCTGGTTGTAAAACCGCCACCAGACATTCTTTAACCCGTCCATCAGGACAATTCCAAGCCCCTCGTCCTCGGAAAGCCCGCCTCCCTCGGCATGAAGCTGCGCCTCCTCGGCATTCAGGTAACGGATCCTGATCTGGTTCCCCCCCCTGGCATCCCTGTCGGAAATGATCAGTACACGCTTGGAACCGGCTGCCACCCCTGCCCAGGAAAAAGCCAGCGGATAATCCTCAAGGACAATCTCGGACCTCCCTCCGGTATCATCCGGTGACTCCATACTGATCTTGGCATTACCAGGGATATCCTCAATATTTCGGCGCAACACACCCAGCATGCTGTGCAGGTGCATATTTTTTTGCTGACGCTCAGTTACTGCATTGGAAAGATCCAGGCAACCCACCGCTGTCTTGAAGATGCCGTAGATGACAATCGAGGCGATCATGATACCCAGGATCACCTCAAGCAAAGTGAAACCACCTCGCGCAGCGCAAACTTTACCGGTTGTTCTGGTAGAGTGGTTCATAGCGAATCATTTCGGCGACATTTTCCATGGTCCTGCCGGAGGCATCCTCCCACTCGGCAATAATGGCAATCCTCCACATGTTCTGCAGCTCCTGCTCGTCCATGTTCTGCATCTCGATTTCCTCAATAATCTTGGAGTAGTAAACTCCCTTTTCATCCTCTCCAATCCCCTCCTCGACCTCCTCAAAGCGCACCACCTTGCTTGCCTCGGTAAGCAGTGTTTCCAACATGCGCTGAACACGCATGGATTCACCAGAACTATTCGCGGTAAAGGCAACCTGCTGGATAGCAACGGTGAAACCAACCGCAACAATGGCAAAAAGGGCCAGAGCCAGGATCGACTCCAGTAGAATAAAACCACTCCGTTCGCGGCCCTCTATCCCTTTAACATACATCACTAAAAGTCCCGATCGGCCTTTCCTCCGATAACCAGGGATTGATCCTGCACCTTGGCAGTCAGCGTATTGAATTCCATCTCAATGAATCCCTTCTGGTGAATCAACTTGATACCGATCGGTTCACAAATCCCGCTAGGATCGAATACCCATGCGTCGCCCTCCGGCTTGCGAAAATATTTTTCGCCCCACCGGCGCACCTCAAGGCTCATCAACTCATCAAGTTGATAAGCGCCAAGCATCCCTGATGGATCCTCCTCGCCGGCCAACTCGTCAAAATCTCCACTGGATCCAAACTCAAGGTCACCCTCGCGGGCGGAGTCCCGGGAGCCCTCACGCAAGGCAAATGAATCCGGCGTAAGCTGAATGGCAAATGACCTGCGTTTATTAATCGCCATCTGCAGTCCGCGACGGGCGTATTTCTTGAGTTCCCCTGCCGGCTTGGTGATCTGCTTTCTCGCGCTTTCCGTAGCCAACGATAAAACACCAACACCGATAATCAGGACAATTAACACAAACGAAACAACGACCTCAATGAGCGTGAACCCCGCTGTTGAACGCTGTTGGCGCATCGTGATCATCGACTTTCCTGCAACCCCTTAAAGGTCATTTGGGAGTATCCCGGAAGGACTTACCCGTTCCTGTTCCTGTCCCAGTTACCAATATCATCCTCGGTGCCCTCCTGCCCGTCAGGCCCCTTCGAGAAAATATCCGGCTTACCGTTCTTGCTGAACTTTCCCGGGAAACGATAACCATACTCATTGTTCCACGGATCATAGAGGGGTTCATCAAGGGCCGGTGACCAGTTACGGACGTTACCGGGATCCTCAACAAGCGCCTGCAGCCCCTGGTCAGTATTGGGAAAAGCACCGGCATCACCCTCATATTTCCTGAGCGCCATCATAATCACCTGAATATCACCTTTAACCCGCGTCTCCCTGCCTTTGTCAGTAACACCGGCCAGTTTCCATATTCCAACACCCATCAACATGGCAATGATGGCAAGCACAAGCATGATTTCAATCAGGGTGAAACCCGCGGCTCGGTAATAAGAATTTGAGGTTGTATTTTTCATGGTCTCTTCGGTTCTAGCTTTCAGTTAGTATAAATTTAGACAGCGATCACAGGCAATTGTTCATCAGAATTGAATGCATTTGCAGATGGTAGAGCTTAGCCGGTATTCAACCCGGCGATTGTATCAAAGATCACAGTGATCATCATGTATGCCATGATGCCCACCAATACCGCCATGACCACCACGATCACCGGCTGAATCAAGGCACTGATCTTCTCTATATCTTTACCCAGTTCCTTGTCATAGCGCTCGGCAGCCCTTTCCAGACTCTCACCAATCTGCCCGGTCTGCTCGCCGACAGCAACCATGTCAAGGAGTAGCGGAGGGAAAAAACCCACCCGTTTCATGGTCCGTGAGAGAGATCCTCCCTCGCCAACATATTCAATAATCTCACCAACTTTCGCCTTGAGGAAAAGATTGGGTGTGGCCTGGCGGCTCAACTCGAGAGCCCGAAGCAACGTCAGACCGTTGCCTACCAGATTGGCAAGGGTCTCAAGGAACTGCACGAAAAAGCGCGCCTTAATCACCTTGCCAAAAAGAGGTAAATTCAACTTCGTCTCATCCCACCACTCCCGATTGGCTTCCGCTTTTATATAAGCCCGAAAACCAACTATACTGCCAATGATAACCGCCACTATGGATATGCCTCCCCAGCCTTTTAGGAATTCACTCATCTCTAGCATGAACACACCAATAGGTGGCATGTCCCCCTGAGTGGACTTCAATAACAACGTCAACTTGGGAATCAGGAAGGTGATAAACAGCACCACCACCGCAATTCCGGAGGCGACCAGGAAAGACGGGTAGATAAGGGCCATCTTAACGCGGCTTTGTAAATCCTGTATCGTGCTCAGGTAGTTGGCCTGCCGCTTGAGAATCGTACTCAGGGCGCCACTCACCTCACCGGCGTGTGCAAGGCTGCAGTAAAGATCGCCAAAGTTTGATGAAGCCTTGCGAAGCGCCGCCGAGAATGATGTGCCGTCACGCACTTCCTGACGAAGGATCCTGGCCACGCTTTTCAATTCCCCGAGTTCCTCCCTGCTCTCCATCACGCGCAATGCCGGCTCCAGTTGCAGACCTGCTGACAGGAGCTCGGAAAGTTCCTCGGTGAAAAGGACAACCTGAGCCTTCTTGAGGCGCACCGGTCCTGTATTCTCCTCCTCAGCACCCGCTGCCGGTTTGTCCTTTGTCGCCCCCTTCGCTTCCTGTCGGGATTTATTCGACTTTCCCGAGACTGCCGGATTGGTTGCTGCGGCCTTGATGTCAAGCGCAACGGGCTGCAGTCCACTCCTGTCAAGGCGCGCGAAAGCCTCGGAGCGGTCGCCCGCCTCCAACTCGCCATCGGCAGTGGTGCCATCTGACCTCAGGGCTCTGTACAGAAATGTCGGCAAAACAGATTATGGTTAATGAAATTGATAACTGTGGTGGCTAACTGGATAACACGTGCTTCTTGCCGCCGACATTAAGCTCAACGGTTGTTGCCGCCAGCACCTCCTCAACAGTGGTGTCACCACTGATAACTTTCTGCCAGCCGTAATCACGCATTGTGATAAAGCCCTCCGAAATGGCCGTCTCCTTGATCTGAGCCATGGAGGCACCCGTAACAATGAGGTCCTCAATTGCGGGAGTGACGAGGCAAATCTCGTAAATGGCAAGGCGTCCGAGGTAACCGCTCTGCCGGCAGCGTTCGCAACCTCCATCGGCAGCCACACTGGGGTGCCCATCGAGTCCTGCCGGGAAACCGATGCTCTCAAGGTAGCCTGCAGGGTATTCGCCCGGCACCTTACACGCGGGACACAGCCGGCGCACCAGCCGCTGGGCCAAAAAGGCACGCACCGAGGCGGAAACAAGGAAGGGCTCAACGCCCATGTCCGTAAGCCGGGAAATACCGCCAATGGAGTCATTGGTATGCAAGGTGCTGAAAACCAGGTGACCGGTCAGCGATGCCCGCACCGCAATCTCTGCAGTCTCCAGGTCACGCATCTCACCAATCATCACAATGTTCGGGTCACCACGCAGAATACTGCGCAGCCCCCGACCAAAAGTAAGGTCAATCTCCGGCCTGACTGCAATCTGCATGACCCCGTCGAGTTTATTCTCCACTGGATCCTCAATCGTAACGATCCGTGTTTCCGGCTTATTCAGCTCGGAGAGGAACGTATAAAGGGTCGTCGATTTACCTGAGCCGGTCGGGCCGGTAATCAGGACAATGCCGTTGGACATCTTCAGCAATTCCTCAACCCGTTCACGGGTATGGTCAATCATTCCAAGGCGATCCAGGTTAAACTTCTCCTGGTTGAGCAATCGCAGGCTAACGCTCTCGCCCTCAACGGTGGGTATGGTCGCCACGCGAACATCAATCTGCTGATCATCGAGGGAAAGGTTTATCCGTCCGTCCTGGGGCAACCTGCGCTCAGCGATATCAAGCTTGGACATGATCTTCAGGCGGGCAATCACCGAGCTTTGCAGGGCACGGATATTTTCCGGTACCGCAATATCATGCAACAATCCGTCAATCCTGTAGCGGATGCGCAGGTCATCGTGCAGCGGCTCGACATGAATATCGGTGGCACGCTGCTCAAGGGCCTCACGGATGATCTGGTTGACAAACTTCACGACGGAAGCCTCTTCATCATCATCATCAAGGACATTTGCCTCATCGCGATCGACGTCGAGCGACTCCATGTCGAGGTCACGGCCGGCCAGGATCTGCTCAAACGTATCAGCACCCACCCCGTAAAGTTCCTGGATCCCCTGCAGGATTCTCGTGCGTGATGCCATCGACCACTCGATGGGGGAATCGATCATCTGGCTGGCTGTCTGGCGGGCCAGAAAATTAAAGGGGTCATAGGTGGCAATCCTCAATCGCGTTTTCCCCTTGCTTGCCCCGGATGAGTCGTTCTCCTTGTGTTCCCCTTGCCCGGGTTCCTCGTCCCCTGGCAAGGCACTGCCGGCATCATCGGGATCCGCCTCCTCGATCAGCTCTGAACCATCCCCGAAAGAGAGGGGCAACAACCGGTGCTTAAGGGCGAGCTGTGCGGAGCAAACCTCACGCAATTTGCGCTTATTGATCGGCTTCAGGTTTTCCTCCCAGCTGATGCTGAGCTCATCGGCAAGACCCTTGAGAAAATCCTCCTCATTGAAAATATCGCGATTGAGCAACTCCTCAATGATGGAACGCTGCCCCAGGGCTGCCTCATTAATCGCTTTCTCAATGCCGGCGATCTCAGGCTCCCCGTTACGTTCCGCTATTTTTAAAAAAATCTCTTTCATCTTTGGCTCTGCACGCAGCGTTACCGCTGCAGTTTATTTCCGCTCAAGAAATTGATATTTACAAAGTTTTTCGGCCAGTTGCCCACTCTCGTGCCCCTTACCGATTCAAAATGGTAAAAAAGGGGAGCAAATCTTACACAAATAGGAGCAATTAGCACCTCGAATTTGAAGTTGCCGCTATTTTGTGGGGACAGCCTGCGTGTTGCCCTTTAGGCAAGGGAACTGCAAAGCCGAGGCGTAATGTTCCGGTAATCTTTACGGCAGCCTCTACCCAAAGGATTTAAAAAGGCGCAACGACCTGTCGCTAAACGCGCAACGCCCCAACTGACCGTTCTTTTATGGTCATTTTAGTAAGGCAAGCATCACCCTGCCGATCCGTGGGGCTCAGGGGCGCCACAACCCGCCCGGATGGATTGACAATGACTTTTCCCGGCGGGTGGGAATTAAGGCTTCTCACTGATCAGTTTCACTGGCCTACCACCAAAAGTCTCACCCCAGCCCTTTGCTTCGGGTTTGCGGTAGATGGTGGGTGCTGCTGCGTCTCTGGAACCGTATTTGAAAGCGTCCCCTACAACCTTAGGAGCATCCCCAAGAAATGTCACTGCGGTCAAGCTAGTGCATTCACCGAAGGTCCCATACCCGATGCTGGTAACGCTGTTTCCAATCGTAATGCTCGTCAGGTTACGGCAGCCAAGGAAGGCCCCTTGCCCGATACTGGTAACGCTATCAGGGATCGTGATGCTGGTAAGGGTGCTGCAGCCAGAGAAGGCCCAATCCCCGATGTTGGTGACGCCATCAGGGATCATGATGCTCGTCAGGCTACTGCAGGCACGGAAGGCCCTCTTCCCGATACTGGTAACGCTATCAGGGATCGTGATGCTGGTAAGGGTACTGCAGCCAGAGAAGGCCCAATCCCCGATGCTGGTGACGCCATCAGGGATCGTGATGCTCGTCAGGCTCCTGCAGCCATCGAAGACTCCTTCTTCGATACTGGTGACGCCATCAGGAATCGTGATGCTCGTCAGGCTGCTGCATCCTTCGAAGGCCTCCTTCCCGATGCTGGTGACGCCATCAGGGATCGTGACGCTCGTCAGGCTGGTGCAACGATAGAAGGCACTTCCACCAATGCTGGTGACGCTATCTGGAATCGTAACGCTCTTCAGGTTGGCATGCTCCTTGAAAAGGTTACCCGTGATACTGGTGACACCGTTGCCGATCGTAACACTCGCCAGGTTACTGCAACGATAGAAGGCACTTCCACCAAGGCGGGTGACACTGTCCGGAATGATGATGGCGGTCAACCTAGAGCAGTCACGGAAGGTATCGTTCTCGATGCAGGTGACAGGCTTACCCCTGATGGTCGCAGGAATGGTTAGCTCTCCCTCCTGATTTTCTTCACAGCCAGTAATAGTGACCACACCGTCTTCAATCTGATACTCAAGAGGCCCCCGGTAGTTGGTTATTAGAACCAGCAGCGAGATGATGGCGACCGTTGGAAGACCCCATTTCAGTATCTTTTTGTTGCGTGCCCTTCTTTTCTCTTTCGCAAGCCGAAGCTCATCAGCAGACCTGCTGGGTGCTGAAAAGCTGTCGGCATTGGTCGGGTCGGTTCCGGCGGTAAACCCATCCGCATCGGTTAAGCCGTCATCATCGCACTCCTTCCTCCACTGAATAAAGCACCCCACCGTGAGTACCAGCATGCTTGCGCACCAGAAGGGAGGAGCACCTGAAAAATCACAAGTTACGGTGACCACGCAAATAGCCCACAGGGTTGCGATGCTACCGACAATCGCCGCTCCCAGATAGCGATGTTTGATGGCGAGAACAATCGCCGTCAGGTAAATTGGATTCGGTGCCCACATATGGGGCAACAAAAACCCAAACAAGAGACAAGTGAAGCCAGTCATTTCGTTATCTACCCGCAGAATACAAGCACACACGAACAGGCCAATAGAGATAAAAAATTGCGCCTTGAATGCCTTGGACCAGTATTGACGGCCGGCGTCCCGATTACGGCTCTTCGTGGTTGCCTCTTGGTGAGGAGCCGGGCGGGATTCTTGGCGGGTTGGTTCGTTCTCAACCATTGCGGGAATCCGCAAATCCCCCGAGCATGCAGGGCAGGTGATCACCTGTCCTGACATGGACTCCGCTACCTCAAGCAACTGGTTGCATTGAGGGCAATGTAATTTCACGGGAGTGATCCTGTTATCCGGTTGCTGTCTATCAGCCGATGATGTGGCAGGTTGCGGTCCGGATGCTGCTTGCTTTGCGGCTGCGGACTGAGGTGCTCTTCGGGTCCTCTTGTTGCGCAAAAAGACAAACAGGGGAATAGGAATGATGAAAAGTGCTAGAACGCCTCCAATTAGAAGTAGAGAAAAGCCCTCTCCAATGCCCGAAAGATCCACGCTGGGAAA
>JAAESJ010000448.1 GCA_024229495.1 Verrucomicrobiaceae bacterium
CATTGTTAGCATTGATGAAGGTCTTGTGCCTTTTCATATGTATCCGTTCCAACAAGAGATTGTAAGAACTTTTCACGACAATCGTTTTACTATCTGCAAACTACCACGACAGTCAGGCAAGTCTACTGTTGTTTTATCTTACCTAATACATTACATTCTTTTCAATGAGAATGTGAATATTGCTATTCTCGCTAACAAGGCATCTACTGCTAGAGACCTGTTATCACGATTGCAGTTAGCATACGAACATCTACCTAGTTGGTTACAGATGGGTGTGATGAACTGGAACAAAGGTTCGTTAGAACTAGAGAATGGTTCTAAGATACTTGCGGCATCAACATCGGCATCTGCCATTCGTGGTGGTTCATACAACATCATCTTCCTTGACGAGTTTGCGTTTATTCCGTCAAACATTGCTGAGCAATTCTTTAGTTCAGTGTATCCTACTATCTCATCTGGACAAAAGTCCAAGGTGATGATTATCTCCACACCACACGGCATGAATATGTTTTACAAGATGTGGACTGATGCGGAGAATGGTGTTAGTGAATTCAAACCTATTGAAGTACATTGGTCGGAAGTGCCGGGTCGTGACGATGATTGGAAAGAACAAACTATCAAGAACACAAGTGAGCAACAGTTTCTACAAGAGTTTGAATGTTCCTTCTTGGGTAGTGTTGATACTCTGATATCACCTACAAAGATACAAACGATACCACACACAGACCCAATGGAAAGAAGTGCTGGGTTTGATGTTTGGGAAAGACCTAATAAAGAACATCAGTATTGTATTACTGTTGATGTAGCCCGTGGTGCTTCAAAGGACTATTCGGCATTTATTGTGATGGACATTACAACCATACCCTATAGAGTAGTAGCGAAGTATCGTAGTAATGAAATCAAACCTCTTATCTTTCC
>JAAESJ010000449.1 GCA_024229495.1 Verrucomicrobiaceae bacterium
TGCATGATTCAGCGACCGGTTACCAATACCCCCCTGCAGGCTTTGGTGACTCTTAATGACCCGCAGTTTGTTGAGGCTGCCCGCGCTTTTTCCCAGAGGTTAATCAAGGAGGGCGGCAACGACACGGCCTCCAGGATCGATTACGGGTTTAAGCTGGCCTTGTCCCGTCCTGCAACACAGGCGGAGGTTAAGGTAATTGAGCGGGTCCTCGGTGATCAGTTAACAAGATTCCGGAATGATCCCAAGAAGGCCAAGGAGTTCCTCGCCGTTGGTGAGATGGCTCGTGATGAAACCATTGATGCGGTTGACCATGCCGCCTGGATGGTTGTGGGTCAGCTCCTGCTTAACATGGACGAAACCCTGACACGCGGGTAATTTTTTGTATCATTGAACACCACTAAATCATGTATCACGATCCAACACGGCGTCGATTTTTGTTAAACACCGGACACGGCATGGGGGCAGCTGCTCTCAGCAGCCTTTGGGATCCCGGGTTGATTGGTTCCTCGCAGGCAGCTGAGGGGCTGCCGGGGTTCCCCAACTTTGCCCCGAAGGCGAAGCGTGCCATCTACCTGTTCTTTCCGGGTGGCCCCTCACATATTGACACCTTTGATTATAAACCGGAATTGCGCGATATCCATGGCAAGGAATTACCTGATTCCATTCGCCAGGGGCAGCGTATCACCGGCATGACCAGCGGCCAGAAGTCTTTTCCCTGCGTTGCGCCAATGTTTGAGTTTGAGCGCTTCGGTAAGCATGGGACCTGGGTTAACAAGGATCTCCTGCCCCATACCGCCGGCATCGTGGATGACATTACGATTATCAAGACGATGAATACCGAGGCAGTCAATCATGACCCGGCAATTACCTTTATCAATACCGGTGTCCAACAGCAGGGTAAGCCGAGCATGGGCTCATGGTTGAGCTATGGCCTAGGCAGCGTCAATGAGAACATGCCGGCATATATTGTCATGATCTCTCGAGGGCGCGGGCAACTTCAGGCACTCTATGACAGGTTGTGGGGGAGTGGGTTTCTACCTTCCAGTCACCAGGGCGTGAAACTGCGCAGTAACGGGGAGCCGGTTCTTTACCTGAACAACCCCCCCGGCATTGATCGTGATGCACGTCGCGGGATGCTTGATGGGCTCAAGGAGCTTAACAGCGGGACTTTCAAGAAGTTTGCCGACCCGGAAACCCAGTCCCGGATTGAGCAATACGAGATGGCTTTCCGGATGCAGGCCGAAGTGCCTGACCTGATGGATATCTCCAAGGAGCCCAAGCACGTCAAGGAACTCTACGGGCCGGCAGTGGAGAAACCCGGCAGCTTTGCGCGTAATTGTCTCCTGGCCAGGCGGATGGCTGAGAAAGGGGTGCGTTTCCAGCAACTCTTTCATCGTGGCTGGGATCAGCACGGCAGTCTGCCCTCAAAACTGCGTCAGCAGTGCGAAGATATCGATCAGCCCTGTGCCGGCCTGATCAAGGATTTAAAGGAGCGCGGCATGTTTGATGACACCCTGGTGATCTGCGGCGGCGAATTCGGCCGCACCATTTACTCTCAGGGTAAACTTACCAAGAACAACCA
>JAAESJ010000450.1 GCA_024229495.1 Verrucomicrobiaceae bacterium
CGGCGATCTCACTGTGGAGGTCCTCGGTAGCCAGGAGGTCGGCGCCGCCCGCCGCCCGATCGGTGGTGGTCACGTCATCACCCTCGGCCTCCAGGTGGGCGACCAGATGGCGGCCCACGAAGCCTGCGGCACCGGTGACCAGTGCCTTCATCAGTCGGCCATCCGGGAACGGGCCTGTCGGGGAGCGTCCATCGGAGCATCGTAGGAGCAGGCGCCCGTCAGGGCGGTGAGTCGATCGGGTGGATCGGGGTCGCGCCAGTAGTCTCGGCGGCACCGTGGATGCCGCACCTTCCCCCGTCAGCGGTCAGCCCAGCCCCGCCGCAGGTAATACTCCGACCCCCCGTGCTTCGTCGGCCCGGGTACTGGCCGTGATGGTCGTGGCCGACGAGGCACCGGCGCTCGAGGCGACGCTGACTGGTCTGGCCTCTCAGGACCATCCCCGGACCGACATGCTGGTTGTCGACGTCCGCCGCGACGGAGACGGTTCGGGCCCATCGCTCGTGGAACGAGTGGGATTGATCGCACCGTCGTCTCTGGTCGTTCAGGCGCCCGGGGTGCGCGGCGGTGGCCCGGCGGTGTCGGCCGGTCTCCGGGCGTGGGC
>JAAESJ010000451.1 GCA_024229495.1 Verrucomicrobiaceae bacterium
CAAAGATATCACCAGAGTTGGAGAATCTAGGCCAGGATCTACAAGTACTAAACGAGTGCCTAACAGCCAGTCATTCCGACTATCCCGGCTCCATAGAGGAAGTGGTATCGGGATACTCCTCACTCAGAAACGACGTCTCGGAGATATCTGACTCCCCTGAAGTCATACGACGCTTTGATGAGATTCGAAACAGAGTGAGATATCTGGGGTAGGAATATGAAGATAATTTTCGTCACGGGCAACAAAGGAAAACTCCTCGAGGCAAGTGAGCTATTGGGACCGTTGGGCCATAATGTAGTCCAATTCAACCACAATGGAATAATCCCAGAATTCACTGAGCCCCAATCTGAGGGAATAGAGGAAGTAGCAATTTCCAAGATGGAACAGGCACTTGGGATGATGTCAGGGGAAATTGACTCAGATTCGGCAGTTATTGTCGAGGATGCAGGACTATTCATAGGGTCGTTGGGGGGATTTCCCGGGCCTTACTCATCCTATGTGGAGGACAAGTTGGGATTACAAGGCATTCTCAGGTTGATGGAAGGGGAAACCAATCGGAATGCGGAATACAGAGCAGTCGTC
>JAAESJ010000452.1 GCA_024229495.1 Verrucomicrobiaceae bacterium
TCAGGCACCACCGCGTCGGTGTCTGAGACCGGAACGACCGACACGTTCACCGTGGTCCTGGACTCCGAACCGACCGGCAACGTCGTGTTCTCCCTGTCGTCCGCCGACACCGGCGAAGCCACCGTCTCACCTGCGGCTCTCACGTTCACCTCGTCGAACTGGGACACCGCCCAGACCGTGACCGTGACCGGGATCGATGATTCAGCGTCGGACGGCAACCAGACCACCGACGTCACCGTGACCGTCAACGACTCGTCGACCGCTGACAGCACATATGACGCTCTTGGTGACCAGGCCGTCGCCGTGACCACCGCTGACGACGACTCGCCGGGCTTCACCGTCGCTGCATCCGGTGGAGCGACCACCGTTTCCGAGACCGGAACGACGGACACGTTCACCGTGGTCCTCAACGCCCAACCGACGTCGGACGTCGTGTTCGACGTTTCTTCCGGTGATACCGGAGAGGCGACCGTGTCAACAGCGTCTCTGACGTTCACCGCGTCGAACTGGGATACCGCCCAGACCGTGACCGTGACAGGCATCGATGACGCCGACATTGACGGCGACCAGACCACGACGCTCACCGTGACGGTCAACGACGGCAGCTCGGACAACGCCTTTGACAGCCTCGCCGACCAGACCCTGTCGGCCACCACCGACGACGACGAAGCACCACCACCGACGACAACGGCACCACCACCTACAACCACAGCACCGCCTACGACGACTACGACTCCGCCGCTGGGGACGGTAAGCCTGTCAGCTACACCGTCATGTGCGTCAGCGACGTTGAACTGGGCTCCAGGTACCACGTCGGGACTGCAGTCGTTCACACTGGCAGCAAAGTCGCCTACCGGAGGCTGGGTCACCCACAGCACCCACCTGCCAGGTGACCGTACGTTCACCATCGACAACATGGTCAGCGGGCAGCACAGCTTCCAGATACTGGCCACCTACGACGACGGGACCTCGAAGGCCTCCAACGTCGGAGCTGTGACAGTTGCCGACTGCCAGGTGATCGTGCTACCACCACCGACGACCGCACCACCACCTACGACAACCACGACCGCACCACCACCGCCGACTACGACTACCACGGCACCGCCTACGACAACCACGACCACGGCACCACCGGCGACCACGGCACCACCGGCGACGACAGCGCCTCCTGCACCGACAACGGCGACTCCGACAACGGCCGCACCGTCACCGACGACAGCGGCTCCGACTGAAGACCAAACGGAAGTCGCCCTGAGCGAAGGAGATACCGATGGTGACGGCCTCACCGACGACGTAGAAGCAGAGAGGGACACTGACCCCACCAACCCGGATACCGACGGAGACGGGATCAGCGACGGCAGGGAAGTAGCTGACCTGACAGACCCATTGGACGCGAATGATCCTGGCTCCGACGATGACGGCAGCTTCCTTACCAACCCTGGTGTCCTCGCAACAGCTGCGGGTTTGGTAGCGGCAGCTGGCCTGGGGCTGACCGGATTCGGATCCAAGATCGCCGCCGGCCTGATGCGGTTCCTGTCCGGGACAGGCTTCGGGTTGTTCCTGATCGGCTTGTTCCGCCGCGACAAGCGCCCCGGACCACCCATCGACTTCTCCGTTTCCACGGAAGGTTTGATAACCCGCCTGTCATGGGTTGCACCGACCACAGGCGGCCCGCCGGACAAGTACGTACTCGAAGGTCGCAGGGACGACAAATGGCAAGAAGAGCTCGACTTCGACGTGAACAACACCAGGGTTTCCATCCCCACGTCTGAGACCGAAGGGGCTCAGGCCTGGCGTCTCAGAGCAGCCAACGAACATGGCATGGGTAAGCCGTCCGACGAGGTAACCGCACTTCCGGTCGAAGAGAGCCCGGAGAACGCATGAA
>JAAESJ010000453.1 GCA_024229495.1 Verrucomicrobiaceae bacterium
CTGCCAGTAGGGGTCCCTCTGCTCGGTGAAAGCCCTCGGTCCCTCCAGGGCATCCTCAGAGGTCAACATCCTCTCGTAGGCCTCGAGTTGACCCGACCGCAGATGCCCGAACGCCTCGTTCAGCGACCGGTGGCCCGTGGCCTGGTCGATGGCCATCACGGCCTCCACGGCCAACGGGGCCGCTGCTGCGATCCGCCCGGCCAGCTCCCGGGCCGCGGCGGACAACTCGTCGCCCGGCACCACTCGGTTGACCAGACCCCACCGTTCCGCCTCGGCGGCATCCAGGCGCCTACCTCCGTAGAGCACCTCGTTGGCCACCACCGCCGGCAGTTGACGTGGCAGTCGGATGGCGCCCGCGTCGGGGATGATTCCCAGACCGGTCTCGGGCAGGAAGAAGGTCGCGTGCTCGGCGGCCACCACGAACTCGGCGGCCATGGCGATCTCGAAACCACCTCCGACGGCCATGCCGTTCACCGCACAGACCACCGGCTTGTTCCGACCCGGAAGTTCACAGAACCCCCCGAAACCTCCCTCGCCGTAGTCGGCTTCGAACGCCTCCCCGTCGGCCGCCGCCGTCAGGTCCCAACCAGCC
>JAAESJ010000454.1 GCA_024229495.1 Verrucomicrobiaceae bacterium
GCACACGCCTTCCCCCAGATCTCCCGACCCCTTACCAGAGCGGGATCTGCCGACCCGTCGTCTGCCCCGGGAACCTGTGGGGGGCTGGCACAGGACGCCCCGAGAACGGCCAATACCAGGAACAGAGCGCAGTGGAGTCGCATCGAACGTCGACGATACTGACGGCATGGGATTTGACCCGCGACGCCCCCACCACCGGCGCCCCAGCGATGTCCTCTACGTGGGTGCTGCCGTCGTCGTGGCTGTACTCCTTATCGCCTGGACGCTCTTCCTGTGACCTGCCAACCACCAACCGGCCACCCACGCGGGACGACCTCCTGAGATGGACAACCCCGAGATCCTGGGCGAACTGGAAGAGCGTTTCATCCATCCCTACCAGGCCACCAAGACCTACCTATGCCCGGGCTGCAACCGGGAGATCCCGCCGGGACTCGGACACTTAGTCATCGTCCCTGTCGACGTGCCTGACATGCGTCGCCATTGGCACCGGGGCTGCTGGACCAGACGCCGACCCGCCGAATCGCCACCATGGCAGCGACCGTAGGGAACAGGATGTGGCGGCGACCCTCAGCGGGCACGC
>JAAESJ010000455.1 GCA_024229495.1 Verrucomicrobiaceae bacterium
TCGAGTAAAATAAATTTCCGTTTCAGTAAATGTTCCACTAAGGAGACGAGCGCCACCTTTGAAGCATCGCGCTCCTTTGAGAACATGGATTCTCCAAAAAAAGCTCCCCCAATCGCTACTCCATAGAGCCCTCCAGCCAGCTCACCTTCGAACCAGCATTCCACCGAATGAGCATACCCCCTCCCCTTTAGATTCAAATAACTCTCGCGCACCGTTTCATCAATCCAGGTCTCTTCACGCTCAGCGCATCCATCAATAACTTCACCGAAAGATGAATTGATACGAACATCAAAACGACCAGAACTCATGACTCTCTTCAAACTCTTGGGAACATGAAATGAATCGAGCGGAATAACGCCCCTAGGATCAGGACTAAACCAGCCAATTTCACCCTGCTCCATCGCCATAGGAAAAATTCCCATCCGGTAAGCTTGCAGTAAAAATTCTGGATTTATTGAAGACACTATAGAAACTTAAACAATAACACTGATCCTTGTAAGACAAGGCTTTCAATGGCATTAAAATAGATAAACTGTTCCCTATAACCAAATAATTTTTAATGGAAAATAATAATGCTCAGGATGAAAGCTCCGTTGAGGTCCGTTGTTACTTCGTGCGCCACCGGAACGCACTCGCAGTGAGAGGGAATTTTGGCCCTGTTTATATGGATCATTATCTTCACCTGATGCAGCACCAAATAGCTACGAGCCCTGAAAAGGATCAAAAACTAAAAGATGCATTGGCAGGCATTGCACTGCATCTCGCCTCAAGGCCCTGGGACGAGGTTAGCGCATGGACCATTCACTTTTGCGAACCTTTAATGAACCTATTCGTTACCGGCAACAGCAACGAAGGCAACATCATAGGCAGGTTATTTACTGAAGGCATTAGAGACGATAAAACGAACCTTTTCATTACTCAGATCAATAATTTCCCAAAGGAACCGAGGCGCAGTGCAATTGATTTCAAACCCTCAGCAAGCATCTTCCAAATAATTCAGGAATATTACAAACAAAGTGAACAGAGAACTGCTAGATTTTTTAATTATTCAGAAGAAGAATTTGTTTTCATCTCAGCTCAGCCTGAGTGCGATGAGGATTGGCTACTCTCTTTAAATGATGAGGCAATAAGAAGTCTCGATAAAGATGAAGAGTTAAGCTTGCTCGAAAAACGGTATTACAGTTACAAGTGCGGCTGCACAAAAGAGCGTATCATTAACGCCCTGGCGACAACGTCCAAGGATGAGGTTTTAGGCGACAAAGAAAGCGTGAATATTGAATGCCCCCGCTGCGCGGCGATCACTGTAATCTCCTTGGAAGATTTCGATCAAATGAAAGACGAAGTCTAATTTTCGGTAACCTCCGGCAGGCGGATGTCATCCACCATTCTCTGCACTTCTTCCGGAGGAGGCGCAGTGAAGCGGGAGACCGTGAAGGCAACCGCAAAGTTGATCAGCATTCCCAGCGTGCCTATACCTGCAGGTGAAATCCCAAACCAGGGCTTCGCACCCTTGTCGATAAACTGGAAATAGATGATGTAGGAGGCAGTGAACAAAATTCCCACGATCATCCCGGAGATCACTCCCTCCCTGTTCATCCGCTTGGAGAATATACCCAGTAGAATCGCAGGAAAGAACGAGGCAGCCGCCAAGCCAAAGGCGAAAGCAACGACCTCGCCCACAAAGCCCGGTGGATTAATCCCAAAATATCCGGCAATTACGACCGCTACAGCTGCCCCTATCCTTGCCAAAAACAGTTCCCTCTTTTCATCAATATCAGGCGTGAGGGTCTTTTTCATCAGGTCATGGGCAAAGGAAGTGGAAATGACCAGGAGAAGTCCCGCGGCAGTAGATAAAGCGGCAGCCAGCCCTCCGGCAGCAATCAAGCCAACAACCCAATCCGGAAGACCCGCGATCTCCGGGTTTGCCAACACCATGATATCCCGGTCGATATAGAGCTCGTTAGTCCCTTCAACTACATCATTCGTCAACAAACCCTGTCCCTGATCACCCAGTACACGCTCTCCGTCTTTTTCTTTAAACTGGGGCTGCCCATTAAAGGCTTTCCCTTTGGTGTATTGGATCTTGCCGTCACCGTTCTTGTCAGCCCAGGCAAGTAATCCGCTTTCTTCCCACTTCTGCAAGCCTTTAGGAATATCCTCGAATCGTTTCCCAGGAACTTCCTGTAGCAGGTTCGTGCGCGCAAAGACGGCCACCGCAGGCGCTGTCGTGTAAAGCACGGCAATGAAAAGTAGCGCCCAGAATGCCGACATACGCGCGTCCTTGACGCGCTTCACAGTGTAAAATCGCACAATAACGTGAGGCAGACCGGCGGTCCCTACCATCAGGGCCATGGTAATGCAGAATACATCAAGCGTCCCCTTGCTCCCATTGGTATAGGTATCAAATCCAAGGTCTTTACTCAACCCGTCCAGTTTATCAAGCAGGTACATGCCTCCCTCTACCTCACCACCAAGCCCAAGTTGAGGAACAGCATTGCCGGTCAGCATGATGGAAATGAAAATCGCCGGCACCATGAAGGCAAAGATCAGAACACAATACTGGGCCACCTGAGTGTAGGTAATGCCCTTCATTCCACCCAGCACAGCATAGAAGAAAACAATCGCCATGCCAATCAGCACTCCAATCTCGATATCCACCTCAAGGAACCTGGAAAACACGATCCCGACACCGCGCATCTGTCCAGCCACGTAGGTAAAGGAAACAAAAATCGCGCAGAAAACAGCTACCAACCGAGCCGTGGAGGAGTAGTAACGGTCACCAATGAAATCAGGCACTGTAAATCTCCCGAATTTGCGCAGGTAAGGAGCAAGCAAGAGAGCCAATAGCACATAACCTCCTGTCCAACCCATGAGGTAAACCCCACCATCACGCCCCATGAACGAAATCAGCCCGGCCATGGAGATAAACGAAGCGGCAGACATCCAGTCAGCAGCAGTTGCCATACCGTTTGCCAGCGGCGGAACCCCCTTGCCGGCAACATAAAACTCCCCGGTTGATCCCGCACGGGAGCGAATCGCAATAAAGATATAAAGGGCAAAACTCAGCCCCACGATCAAAAAAGTCCAAGCTTGAACATCCATACCAGAATAATGAGTTAA
>JAAESJ010000456.1 GCA_024229495.1 Verrucomicrobiaceae bacterium
AATGTGTTCAATAATGTTCCTTCTTGGTTAGGACTTGCTGATACAGCACAGGCTCTAACAGCAGCTGGTGCCGTCAACGTCACAACATCCATCACTAACTTGACACTAGCAGGTACAGCACAGGCACTAACCCTTGCTGACGGTGCTCAGGGTCAGATCAAGATCGTCAATTGTATTGACGGTTCAGGTGCTGGTACAATGACAATGACACCAACTAACCTTGCTGGTGGTACAACAATTGCATTTACACAGGGTACTAACGGTGCCACCATCGCACCTGCTACAGGTGTGGCTGGTACTGGTACTGGTTCCATGTGGGTTGGTATCTTCAATAACAGTTCTTGGCAGACAATTTCAGCTGTTGGTGTAACTATTGCTTAATAGTTGAGAACTTTATTATGATAACTTTTGAACAACTATCCGAGAGGAAAGAAACAGTAATAGAAGATATCAAAAAGGTTGAAGAAACGATTGCGAACTTGGACGCACAGAGGTCACAGCTAC
>JAAESJ010000457.1 GCA_024229495.1 Verrucomicrobiaceae bacterium
CTGTCGAGCACCGAGGACAGCCTCCTCGCCCCGTAGCCGAGCGCGAAGAAGAACAGGAACGAGGCGAGCGAGGCGCCGACCGCGAACGCGACCCTGTCGTCGGACGCGTACCTGCTAGACGCCCCACCGATAAGCAGCACCGTGTCGAGGTACACGTGCGGGTTGAGGAAGGTGAAAGCGAGGGCGGTCCCGATGGTGGGGCCGAGGCCCAGAGCCTCCTCCTCGCCGACCGACATCCCGACCGGGTCCATCGAGGACCTCACCCTCAGGACCCCGTAGCCCGCGATGAACAGCGCCGCCGCGACGGAGATCAGCAGCTCGGCGCCCTCCACGCCCGCGAGGAACGAGCCGAGGCCCAGAACGCCGGCGCTGATCAGGAGCGCGTCGGACAGGGAGCAGACCAGGCAGACGGCGAAAACGTGGGACCTCAGTAGGCCCTGCCTGAGGACGAAGATGTTCTGCGGGCCTATCGCGAGGATCAGGGCCATGCTGAGGGCGAACC
>JAAESJ010000458.1 GCA_024229495.1 Verrucomicrobiaceae bacterium
ACCCAGGAGTGCCTCAGAAGCCCACGCCGCGCTCGACCTGCATCTCGGCGCCCTTCTTACATCTTCCTCAAAAGCCATCCAGTCGGCGACCACCTCGCTCATTAAGCGCCTGGATTACGGCAATGCCACTGAGCGGGTAACACAATTGACACTCGACTCAGAGACGGACGCGGCAGTAAGGGCTTCCTCACTCACCGCCATGGCGGCGCTTAAGGCTCCCGATCTTACCAAGGCGATAAATCTCGGCCTTGCCTCAGATTCCCCTCTCTTGCGCATGGCAGCACGCGAAGCCATCCAAAACCCGACCTCCATGATCAAGCAGATCCAGTGGGCATCCAGAGCCGGCACATTGATCGAAAAGCAGCACGCCATAGCGCTTGCCGGTCAGATGGACGACAAACAAAGCGCTTCCCTGATGAACACCTGGCTCAGTGCACTCATGAAAGGAAGTGCGCCCTCTGATCTTGCCCTTGATATCCAAATCGCAGCCACTCAACATGGAGCAACATCCGAAAAGACCAAAACATTCACAGCAACACTGCCTGCCGACCAGGGCGGATTCCTCGCACTGGCACTGCATGGAGGAAACCCTGAAAAGGGTGAGGAAATCTTTCACACCAGTATTACCGGCCAGTGCGTACGCTGCCACCGGGTCAAGACCCGGTCATCAACAGGGTTAAATGCCGCAGAGGTTGGGCCTGACCTTACGGGCGTGGGATCCAGGAGAGATCGCCAATATCTTCTGCGTGCAATGCTGAACCCCAGCGCGGACATCGATCCGGGGCAACTAAGGGAAGGACAACCGGCAAATATCTCGGTGATGCCGCCAATGGCAGGCTTATTGCAACCGAAAGAAATCCGTGACCTCGTTGCCTACCTTGTCTCACTAAAGGAATAGCGCGAGAAAATAGAGACAATCCCGGAATCTTTTTCCGGACTCCCCACCCGTTTCAATCCCCAATCAACTCGGTAATACGATTGTCCCCGTCAACCATGGCAATGCGTGCAGTCAGGGGCTTATCCGTCATCTCAAAGCCGATAATCAGCACAATCTCCCCCTCACTGATACGTTTGGCAGCAGCCCCATTAACGCAGATCATCCCGGATCCACGCTCACCACGCAGGATATAAGTCTCAAGCCGCTCTCCACTGTCAACACTAGCGACCAATACCTTCTCTCCAACCCACATCCCGACAGCATCCAGCAAATCCTCATCCACGGTAATACTACCGACATAATCGGGATTTGCCTCCGTAACCGTAGCACGATGAATTTTTGACCTGAGTACCTCTCGCATTATTAGAAGTGTGTTTCCTGGAGGAGGATTCCCCCGGAATTGCGGCGAAACTAGCAGTCAATGCAGAGAAATCAAGACCTCTCCTGCAGGCAGCCAGCAGATTCAGGCGGATTTTCTTTTAAACATCAGCAACCGGAAGTCCATCACTAAGTCACCAGGAATCTCGAGTGCCCTTAAGGTCAGTATACCGCTGCCCTTTTCAAGGCGCATGGTTCCCATCGAGAGTGACTTCCACTCCTTCTCATCCCCCTCGTTGCGCTTGAAGCGATCCGCTGCACGACCAATGTAGGGAGGGTCAAATGCCTCGTTGATTAGCCCCTTCAGGGTCGAACCATTAAAACTCAACTCAACACTCGATCCCACGTCTGCTTCAGGGCAAGTGTAATAAATTTCGACATCAAAATCACCGCCCTCAACCACCTCAACATCCCAGGTGATCCTGTCATCAAGGTTACGCCAATTCCAAAAGTGGGAACAGTTTGGAAATTTATTGGAACGCTTGATCCCGCCGTGGGCAATACCGTCACGTGCCGGAACCTGGGTAAAAGCCAAACCGGGATGACCAAGCAGGAAGGGACGCCTGTCCTCGCCCATTTCCGAAACTACATCCTTCCTAAATCTCATCACCTCTGCCTGCAAATGTCGGGCCACGGCGGGATTCTGTCCGGTAACGTCCCTGCGTTGCCCGGGATCGGCAATCATGTCGTAAAGCCTTTCGGCATGATCCAGGCGGAACCGCTCACTGCGCGCACTGACCCGCCCCTTCCAGTGCGAAAAGATAGTGCGTGAGGGCCAACTCTTTCCCCCTCCCAGCAATAGTGGCTTTAAACTTCTGCCATCCAGTGGCTTCTTCCCCGAGACATCTATCCCTGCAAGCCCTGCCAGTGTCGGCAGCAGGTCAATGGCAGCACTTACCTGGTTCACCCTTGTACCCGGCTTGATCTTCCTCGGCCACCGCACAAATAATGGTGAGCGCACCCCCCCCTCATCCGTTGACCCTTTCTTGCCACGCAACCCTGCATTCCAGCGCCAGCCATTCGGTCCGTTATCGTGAAAGAAAACCACGATGGTGTCCTGTGTGATTCCAAGCGCATCAAGTTTGCCGAGCAGGCGCCCCACGTTCCAGTCAATGTTCTCACACATTGCCAATGCCGCCCGCGTATGTTCAATATTCTCCCTGTCAGCTTGCCGGCTGCGCTGGGCAAGTTCCTTGCCGGAAAACCGCTGCCAATACTCATCGGGAACCTGCATTGGTGAGTGAGGCGTATTGTAGGGCAGGTAGGCAAAAAACGGCTTGCCTGCCTTCGCGCTGGATTCAATGAACTCCATCGCCTTACCGGTGAAATCATCAATGACGAAGCCCTCTCCCTTCACGATACGGCCATTATGTTCCAGCATGGGATCAAAGTAATGTGCCCAGTGCCCGGAACAAAAACCATAATACTCGTCAAACCCACGCCCGTTGGGATGGTATGGATACTGCATCCCATTGTGCCATTTTCCGAATGCCCCGGTGGCATACCCTGCCGCCTTGAAGGTCTGGGCAATAGTGTGTTCATCCAGGTCAAGGCGCTCCCCGCCCGCTGAGGTGGAGTATACACCGCCACGGGGATGATAACGCCCGGTCAGAAACTCCGCGCGGGTTGGTGAGCAAACCGGACACACATAAAACTTTTCAAATCGCGCACCGGAATTAGCCAAGTCGTCGATGTTCGGAGTTTTTAGGTTGTCGTTGCCGTGAATGCTTAAATCCCCCCACCCCTGGTCATCTGTCAGGAAAACCAGAACATTAGGCCTCCCTGATGCAGGGTCAGCAAGGGCAACCATCATGGTCGCGAAGTAAATACTCAGGAAATTTTTAAGCATCTGTTTGTCAGTAAAAATGAAAAACCTGATCACGTATAGAAGATAATAACCAATCGCCATTACCCATGAACCCGGGAACTCACTGAAGCTTCTTGCCGTAAATCCGCCTCCTCTTGTGGGTCCTGTGTTCATAGCCCTTCCACATGGAAATGATCTTGGTGTTGGTCTCCAGTTCGCCGTTGGTCTCGGCCCACTTCAACCCCCGTCTGGCCGCAACCTTATGCATTTCATGCATTAATATTGCATTTAACCCGCTGCCTTGGAGATCCGGACGAACGGCAACCAGGTAAAGGTCCAGGACATCATTGGACTTCATCGCCTTCAACATGCGCCACCAGCCCATTGGCCAAAGCTTTCCGCGTGCCATCTGCAGCGCAATTGAAAAAGACTCCATCGCCACTCCAACCGCTACCATCGCACCATTGGAATCCTCGACAACCTTGGTATATCGGCGGTCAATATATGCAAAGAACTTGTTAATCAGGAAGCCAATCTCCTCATCACTGAGCGGGACGAAATCATGCAGGTCAGCATACGCAGCGTTAATCAGTTGAAAGAATTCTCGCCCCCTCGAGAGCAATTGCCTCTTTGAGGGCGCCTCCCATAGTGTAAGTCCCTTTTTCCTTAAAACGTAAGCCGATATTCGCTCCACCTTCGGGTCAGGTTCAGCCGATATTGCAATCCTGTGTTCAAGGTAATCAATCTCCTTCTGATATCCGCAACGTTCTATGTAATCACCGTAATACGGGTAATTATAGCTTGAAATTGCGGTAGGCAATTCATCAAACCCCTCCACCAATACACAGTTGCGATCAAAATGCCCGGGACCCAGGGGCCCCTCCACAGAGTCCATTCCCTTTTTCTCCGCCCACTCCTCGACAGCCTCCAGAAGAATTGCACAGACTGCAGGATCATCCGCAAAGTCAATCATGCCGAAGCGAACCGCTCGCTTGCCCCGCCGCTCATTATCCCTCCGGTTCACAAACCCCGCAACCCTGCCTACCTCTTTGCCATCACGATCAGCCAACCAATAAGAAGCATCAGTGAACCCGAAAACCGGGTTTTTCACCGCATCTATTCCACTGAGTTCATCACTGATCATCGGCGGCACCCATAACGGAGCATCACGGTAAAGGGAAAAAGGAAAGCGCACAAAACGGGACAATTCCCGACGTCCAGAAATCCTGTTTATTCTCAATTCACCTGCCATCACGCTCCATTAATATCGCCAGCATATTTAATCCCCTCTTCATCCCTGAACCGGAGTTCGGCTTCCGGGAAAAGGTTCACAAACATGATGTTCTGACATTGACTAAAGTACCATCTAAGCCCCATGCTTTGCCAATGGCTATCAAAAACCACCATACACGTCGTACCTTTATCGGCTTCGGCCTTGCCGCAAGTGCCGGCATTGCAACCCGCAGTCGCGCTCAGTCACCCAATGAAAAGCTCAACATTGCCATCATCGGTGCCGGTGGCAGAGGAGGGGCAAACACCAACGGGGTGAAAAGCGAGTCTATCTACGCGCTGTGTGACACCAATCCCGCAACACTGAGTGCCGCCAAGAAGCGCTTCCCTGCTGCCAAGACAACCAGCGACTGGCGCGAAGTGGTTGATGATCCGGCCATTGATGCCGTCGTCGTGAGCACAGCCGATCACCATCACGCTCCGGCCTCAATCGCTGCAATGAGGGCCAACAAGCATGTCTACTCCGAGAAGCCACTGGCCCACACCGTGCAGGAGGCACGCTGGATGCAGAATGAGTATATCCAGCGCCAGGACAAGATCGCCACCCAAATGGGCACACAGATTCATGCCACCGGGAACTACCGCAGGGCTGTAGAGTTGGTACAGTCAGGGGTAGCAGGGCAGATACAACAGGCACATGTATGGTGCGGAAGAACGATTAGGCCAGTCGGTGAAGAGGTATTACCCAAAGATAAAGTGCCCGCCGGCTTCAACTGGGAAACGTGGCTTGGGCCCGCACCCGAGCGTGACCACAACACCGGCTATTGGAAAGGAGGGAACCTGAACTGGAACCGACGTTGGGATTTCGGAAATGGTGTGCTCGGCGATATGGGCAGTCATCTCATTGACCTTCCCTACTGGGCACTTGACCTGAAACGCCCCTCCACGGTAAGGGCAGAGGGCACGGAGGCCGACAAGGTCGCCGCCCCGCCATCACAGATTGTCACCTGGCGCCACGAAAACGCCGCTGTGGGTGGAAATGACCGCGGAGACATTGACCTTATCTGGTATCACGGACCAGAAGGCATAAAGGAAATGGCCTCACGCCTGCAACCAAAGCTCGGCAAGGACACCAATATCGCCAAGTGGCACATCGGCGTGGCCTTTGTCGGCACAGAGGGCACCATCGTCTCCGACTACGGCAAGATCGTGCTCAGTCCCGGCAGCAAGTTCAAGGACTTCAAGCGCCCGGAGGCAAGCATCCCTAAATCCGCAGGTCATCACAAAGAATGGATCAATGCCTGTAAAGGTAAGGGGAAAACGCTCTGCAACTTCGATTACTCAGGCGCACTCATTGAAAATAACCTGCTTGGCAATCTCGCTCATCGCGCAGCGCTGGGCAAGGAACTGAAGTGGGACGCGGAAAAGTTTGAAATTACCAACCACGCCGAGGCAAACTCCCTGCTCAGTAAAACCTACCGCAAGGGTTGGGAAATATCCTGAACAGTCAAGTAGAGCTCCGGTAACCCGGTTACTTTTTTCCCGGCGGAAAGTAAAGGTGCTTGCCCTCGCGGGCGGCAGCCAGTGCCTCCTTGGTATCCTGGGCCGCCCCGGGATCCCCCTGTTGCTTCATCCACCGGTCAAGCTCAATAGCCAGTCGCTTCCTAGTATCCTCATGGGCAGCGGATCCTGCGAGGTTACTCATCTCGAAGGGATCCTCCGCTGTATGGTATAATTGCTCGGCCGGCCTGTGCATATAGCGCTTTACCAGGTTATAGGTATCGGCATTGTTCGTGGACTCACGAATCCAAGTCGCCCAGTAAGGGTTATTCAACGTCCCCTTGCCGGTCCACCCCATGAGATGCTTCTCAATATACATTTCCTTCGGCTTAAGGTTGCGCAGGTAACGAAATGTCCCGTCACTTACTGTGCGCACCGGGTATGCCGGACCCTCGGGAAGGTTATTGTGCACCCCATATACATAGCGTCTATGGATCTGTTGTTTCCCCTGCAACACGGGCAGGAAACTTTTACCATCAAGCCCCTTGCCGGTAACCTTGCCCCCGGCAACCTCTAGAAGGGTGGGCAGAACGTCAGCGTATTGCACGAGAGCATCCGTGCGCTGACCCGCAGCGATAACCCCCGGCCACCGTGCGATCATAGCAGTGTGAATCCCGGTGTCCCAGTTGGTCCACTTGCACCCCGGAAACTGTGAACCCTGCTCTGAAGTGAATAAAACCAGCGTGTTCCCGGCCTTACCGCTTTTTTTCAAGGCTCCTAAAACATCGCCCACCTGCCCATCCATGTAGGTGATCTCAGCAAGGTAACGACCGAAGGCCTCACGAGTTGACCTGGTGTCGGCAATATTCGGAGGTAACTTGATTTTCTTCGGCGGATACTTTGATGCGTCACCCATCACCCACGGAACGTGTGGTTCAACCAGAGCCACGACCAGGCAGAACCCCTTTCCTTCATCAGCTGACATGAAGTTGGTGATTCCGGCAAGGTTGTGCTCCTGGGTGGGATTGCGTACACAGCTCAGGTCAAAACCACCCACTTTCCTGAACGGGTAAACCGATTCAGGCTTAACGTGTAACTTCCCAGTGATGCCAACCCGGTAACCGATATCCCCGAGGTGATGAACCATGCTCTTGATCCCCGGCCTGCTTCCCGAGTGATTCCAGGCACAACCATTTCCCATGGGATAGCGCCCGGTAAAAAGTTCAGAGCGACATGGCTGGCACATTGCCTCTGCAAGGTATGCCCGGTTAAACACCAGCCCCTCAGCAGCAAACCTGTTGATGTTCGGGGTGTGCGCATTCTCTCCACCGTAAAGAGGCAAGTCATTGTAGGTGCAGTCATCAGCCATGATAATCAGCACGTTGGGGGACTTGGCCACTACGTTCAGGGAGAAAGCCAACAGGGAAATGAAAAAGACGGGTAAATAATTCACGATTGAGAACTTATGCAGCTTCTGGCCACTTGCTGCAACCCTGCAACCCTGACCACCTCAGCCTGAAAGCCCAAAGAGGTAGGCACAGAGATCAGCAATCTGCTTACGGGAAAGCCCCTGTGCCGTCGGCGGCATAAGGCTGCCGATTACCTCGCCCGTAACAATGTCCTCACGCGGTATTTCCCTTGTCTTGGCAGTGGCAAAATCCCTCAGAAGCAACACTTTTTCACTCCGGCTCTGCTGGGTATACCCCTGCAATACCTGCTTATCTTTCAGTGTTATCCGGTTCAGCGAGTATCCCTCCTTAACCTGACGCGCCGGCCACAAAACCTCAGTCACAATACGCTCAAAGGGCACCCCACTTCCCACTGCCGTCAAGTCCGGGCCGATTTGCCCGCCCTTCCCGCCGGCTTTGTGGCAGGCCATGCAACCCAGTTGCGCGGACTCAAAGAGCTTCCTTCCCTGTAAGCGATCACCTTTCCGCCCGGCAGCAACAAGTTCTCTCAATAATTTCTCACTGAATTCCAAGCCCTTCGCACTTACCCCGGAGAGCTTGTCAATACACCGGGACAAATCAGCATCAACCAACCCGGTGGCAATCCACGTGTTACGCAACCGCTCCCCCTGCGAACGGGTCACCTCAAGATCATTCAATCTCTCGACCAGTAAACCACCTCCTCCTTCACGCGCGGAAAAATTCTTGTAGACCTCACTGATAAGATTCTCCTGGTCACTCTTCTGAAGCAACACCGCCGCTGATTTGGCTGCTTCCGCGGGATCAATGTCCAGCAATGCAGCCACCGCCAACGCCGGCCGTGCATCGACAACTCCCGGCCTGGATTTTTCGCCGAGATTAACAAGTTCCTTAAGCAGCGGCACCGATTCAGTCCCGCCAATGAAGCCAAGTGTCCGAATCGCCGCCATGCCCAGCTCGTTGCCGCTCTCACTGTTGTATGCCATTGCCATGACCGGCTTGCGGAACTGCTCAACACGCCAACTTCCCACCAGTTCCATGATCGCCATCCTTACCTCCGGCACCTCACTCTTCATGGCCTCCCTTAACAATCCCGTAATGTCAAAATCGGGTCGCCCACGCGCTGCCAGGGCACGAATCACATCGGGCTGCAACGACTTACCCTGCAACAGAAAGCGTATATCATCATCGCCTCCGGCGCTAACGAGGGCACGAGCCAGTGTCCTCCTCCCATCACCATCCACTTCACCAGAGGTAAGCAACTTGCGTACGTCCGCCAGCAGGGCCTTCGAATCCGCCTGCCCCAGCACTGCGGCAAGCCCTTTACCGCGGTCACCAAAATCGAGTTCACCGTGGCGGAATGCCGGCATCCACAGGGACTTGAGGTGATGCACTGCCTGGGAAAATGCGTAATCAATCCAGCGATCACGCGAACTCTCCGCCACGCTGGCGGCAATCAGGACCGAACGCGCTTCAGGGATCTCGGCACAAGCGAGCACAGCCTCCATGCGCACACGCGGATGCAAATCAACCGCTGCCACTTCAAGGATACCATGGGCATTCTTCAAGCGCATCCCCCAGCGACCGGCAACCCGCGCGGCATATGCCCGCCCGCGATAATCCGATGAAGCCAGCAACCTTTTCAGCAGCCCCTCATCGGGAATATTCATCCACTCCATGAGCATCACGGCCTCGAGCAGATTTTTCTCCTCTTTGCCCCCCTCGCCCTCAAGCCATTTATCCAAGGCTCCCCTTACCTGTTCCGGATCCCGTGCACCAAGGACCTGCTTGGCCTTGAGCCTCGTCCAGCGCTCGGTTGACCCTAACTCCTTAACCAAATCACCGGTAGTCACGGAAACAAGATTAACCGGCTTGAGCGCCCCCGCCTTGGGCGTCACTCGCCAGATACGCCCATGCGTCTTGTCACGGTTGGGATGCCTGTAGAAATCATCCTGGTGGCAGGTAATCGGGTTATACCAGTCAACCACATAAATTGCGCCATCAGGCCCCATCTTCACGTCGATGGGCCTGAAGTTGCGGTGTGTGGACCTCAAGAAGGGCTTCCTCCATTTCACCTGGAACCCAGCACCATCCTCTACCAGGGAAAAGCGGCTCACCTGATTCTTCTTGTAGTCCCCGATTAAAAAGTTGCCCTGAGTCTTGTCCGGAAGGTTGGACGCACCAAGGCAATCAATACCGCAATATCCGCCGGGGTTGCCGATACGCGGCAGGCGCAGGCGCCGCTTGGCGGGAATAGATCCGGGTGTCAGGTAGGAAACCCCGCCGGCACCATCAATCACAAAGGACTGCCCGAAATCATCAAAGGCAACTCCCCAGGGGTTGCCAGGTCCCATGAAGTCATCAAGCAGGCCGGCAAGTTGCAACACCTGCGGTCGCAGGCGGAAAACTCCCGCCTGGAAAAGCGATGACACGCCAAAGGGTGTCTCCACGCGCGACTCAATGCCATCACCCTGGCAGAACCAAAGCTCCCCTCCCGGTGACCATGCGAAGGAATTGATGGTCTGGTGCGAATCACCGTTACCAAAGCCACTGAGTAAGAGCTTACGACTCTCTGAGATGCCGTCACCATCCGTATCATGCAGCTCGAGAATTTCCGTCCCCTGGCCAATATAGACCTTTCCGAAACCGACCTCCATGCCGGTGGGAATATTCAATCCGTCAGCAAAGATGGCAGATCGGTCAGCACGACCGTCATGGTCATTATCCTCAAGGATAATGATCTTATCATCAGGCATCACACCCGGCTCGATATGGGGGTAAACATCCGAACAGGCAACATACATCCTGCCACGGGCATCCCAGCGCACCGAGAGCGGGTTAATCACACCGTGCCTCTCGTCGGCGAAGAGGTTGACCTCAAAACCCTCAAGCACACTGAAAGCTGCCAGCTCCTTCTTTACATCAGCCTCATCAGAACCCGTTCGGGCGGGAGCACCATGCGGCTTGGGCACCTTGTTGGCATAGATTAACTCTTCAGCACGGGTGATCAGGCCGGGATACGTCGACCACTCCTGCTTGAATGAGGGCAAGCCCTGCGCGGCATTGGAAAAAATTCTTCGGCTGTCATCACCAAACAGGCATTTCCAGTTCGCCGGCCGCCAGTATTCATACCATAGCCGGTGCTTCTCTTTAACCGCGGCAACAAGATTTTCCGGAACCTTGCCCCCGCCGGTTAAATGCCGGATGAAAGCCTCCACCGGATCACCTTCCCCCGCCGCCACAAACCCGAGTTGCCGTTGCCCGGCAAGCTTCCTGATGGCCTCTGTGTATTCCTGCAGTGCCACTCCCCCGGTTCCCGGCCATTCAAAAGGGGACGGGCCAAGCAGCACAACCCGCCTGCCATCGGCGGCAAAATCATCCAGTAGCTTTCCGTAACTCTCCACAAAATCCCCAAGACGTTCCTGGCCATCGAGGGATTCAATCTTGCCAAACTGGGCAATCACCACAGTCGCGCCCACCTTCTTGAGCTGCGCCTTCCAGTCACCAAAGGCACCCTGCCTCCAGCGTTCCCTGATGGTGCTCTGAAAATAGGCGGTATCCCCATCCCAGGAAAGGTCGCGAAACTTCGGGCGAGCCTTCATGAAACGATGCGTCAGAGCGGCCTCCAGCCTACCGGCCTTCTGCATGCGCACCATGTCCGTGCCGCCGACGAAGGCAACGACATCCTCCTTGCCCAGTTCCAGCGGAACTGCCCGCGCAACATTACCAAGGGCGAAAACCAAAACGGCAATACAGGATAATCTCTTCATTTTCTCTTATGCTATTAAACCTCATTCATCTCTGCAAGGGCGACCCACGCACCACGGCGGGAGGATTCAAGCACTGCATCGGTAAACAACTGCACCCTCCAACCATCCACCAGGCTTGGCACATCAACCTCTTCCTGGGCCTTGCCGCCCATGACCTCGCGCAGGGCGGGAATCACCCACTGACTGAAGCGATTGCCGATATCAAATCCCCCGGGTTGAGCCTGGGCGATCACCTCCACGGTGTTATCAGGTAGAGAACGGGTGACCCTGCCATGAAAACGGTCAACGGCAATCGAGGCTTCAGTGCCATGCAGTTCCAGCTCGGGCACAAGCCCCCGGCGCAGGTAAGGGGCATGGGACAACACAAAGGAACCGACAGCTCCGCTCTCAAATTCCCAGGCAAGGGAGGCATAATCCGGGGTGCCCCCGCGACGGGACTGCCTCTCTGCCAAGCCCTGCTCCCCCTGCTCAAGTGCCTCGGTGAGGTTCACATCCCCTATATCAAAACGTGCCGGGGTAATGGTATCGGCGTGCGCCAGGACCCGGGTGGCCTCCTTGCCGAGGATCCAGCGCACGGTGTCATAGGCATGGGAGCCGACATCGGCAATGGTGCCGGCGGAGGAAAGCTTCGGGTCGTCGCGCCATGTCAGTGGCATGTCCGCGGGTCGCGGGTTGTGCCAACGATACATCACCGCCCGGATGTCCCCGAGTTCCCCGCTCTCCACGATCTGCTTGGCTTTCACGAAAACCGGTGACCAACGCGTCCATAAAGGCACGAAGTGCGCCAGGTTTACCGCCCCGCGGTAGGCGTCCATCATCTCTCTGGCCTCACCGGCATTGAGCCCGACAGGCTTCTCACAAAACAGATGCTTGCCCGCTGCCGCTGCCGCCATGACCGCCTCATGGTGCAGCGCATCAGGAGTGCCGATCATCACATAGTTGACTTCCGGATGCTCAACCACCTCGCGCCAGTCACTGGTGACCAGTTGAGCCCCATCCTCCTTTGCCGCCGCCTCAAGCAGGTCCATGCGCCTGGCACAGAGGGCTACCATGCGCACCCCCTCGCAGGCACGCATCTCCGCCCGGTAAGGTGCCCCGATATAACCGGTCGCCCCGAGCACACCAACACGAACTTCAGGCAGTTCCATCAGTGTGCCGACATGGTCAACAATGAAGCAAAGGCCCCTATGTCACCATCATTTGAGAGGTAAAATTCCATGCCCGGACAATAAGGGAAATATCAGCCAGAAAGCAAGACTGGCATTTTGTCCTGTTTTACTGCAGTCTTCCCTCCGGAATGTCCACGCATACACTCAGCACCAAGGCGCGCATCACCATCCTGGTTGCTGCCTTTCTCGGATGGTTTTTCGGCGGCGTTCAGATCGGCATCACCAATCTTGCCATGCACCCGGCAGCTGAAAACCTTATTCAAAAGGCCGAATGGACCATCGGATTGAGTGAAGAAGAAATAAAAGAAATCGTCAGGGAATGGTATGCTTATTTTCAATGCGCTTTCCTTTTCGGCGCCGCGGCGGGAGGATTCCTATTCGGTCGGCTCGGAGACCGTTTCGGCAGAACTCGTGCTCTAGGAATATCCATAATCTGGTTCTCATTATTCACCGGCGCTTCATACATTGCCCAAACCCCAGCACAGCTGCTCATGCTTCGCTTCATTGCATGCCTTGGAGTCGGTGGATGCTGGCCAAACGGAGTCGCATTGGTTTCTGAAGCCTGGTCAAGAATCGCTCGTCCACTCATGGCCAGCCTAATTGGCATGGCCGGGAACGTAGGTATTTTTACTATTTCAACACTGGGAAAAGATATAACTCCTGAGTCATGGAGGTGGGTTCTCCTCATTGGAGCCACCCCCATACTACTTGGCCTGTTCATACTAATCTTTGTTGAAGAATCTCCAAGTTGGGTTCAATCGGAAGAAAAAAGTTTATCTCCGGAAAAAGCCACAAAAAGTGCATCAGTTTTTTCCGGCCCTTACCTGAAAATCACTTTAATAGGAATCGCTCTGGCAACAGTTCCACTCTTCGGGGGCTGGGGCAGCGCAAATTGGATCATTCCCTGGGCTGCAGAAATAGGACCATCACAACTCAAGGCGGAAATAATACAAATGCGCTCAGTCACAAGTATCATCGGAAGCGCCATAGCAGGTTTTATTGCAATGCAAATAGGTCGTCGCACCACTTATTTGATCACTTCACTCGGCGCGCTCATTGTCGCTCAATATGTGTTCTGGTTCACCGTTCCAACTGACCCAGGATTCTTATTCTGGGTAGCTTTATTGGGGATTTTTAATGGCCTTTTCTTTGGCTGGCTACCATTCTTCCTACCGGAACTATTTGAATCAAGAGTTCGTGCCACCGGTGCCGGGGTAAGCTTCAATTTTGGACGTATCCTCACTGCAACCACAATTTCCTTGACCCCGGCAGTCACAAAAATGTTTGGCGGGAGTTACGCACAAATTGGACGCGTCACGAGCCTGATATTTATTATAGGAATACTCGTCATTCTGCTCGCACCGGACACCAGTAAACGGGACATGGACAAGTAATGACCCGCCTCTGTTTCCAGTTAAAAGAGGGTGAAGCTGATTACAGTGCAGCGGCAAGCCGCATCGCTGATGCCCAGGTCGTCGAGGAGGCAGCTGATGCCATC
>JAAESJ010000459.1 GCA_024229495.1 Verrucomicrobiaceae bacterium
CCACAGGGCCGTGTTCGGAAAAGTCAGTCACAAAGAAGAGACACCTAATGAGGAGCCCCTGACTGAAGCGATTGAGGAGACAACTCCCTCACACACCGAAGAAAAGACGACCGAAAGTCCTCCAAAGGATGAGGAAAAGATTTCCGGGAATGAGGAGAAGAAGAAACGTTCGCTGTCATTTCCAAAGTCTAGTGACAAAACAAAAAAATCCTCACGAACGGACAAGGACCGCGGCTATTACGTGGTCCTCAAAAGCGTCAATGAAGGTACTGGAAAGTTTGTGAAACCGGAATTGGATGACGCATCTCAAAAGACATTAACCAACTATGACCTCACCAAGGTGATCCCTCAATTTAAGAAAAACTTCAATCAACAAATAAGCCAGACCGTAGACCCTGAATCGGGTGAGGTGGATCAGAAAACCGTCATCATCTCTTATCTCAGCGCTCTGATCCCTCAATTTAAGTTCACCTTTAAAAACTTTAAAATGTGGAGCATCAGAAACATTGCAGGCTTATATTCTGGGAGTCGTAATGACTGGGAACAGGCCAAAAGATTAATTAAAAATTGCCCCGTACTCATCAAATGGAAATGCACAAAAAAGGAAGCCGATAAGCTCAAGAAGGCACTCGAAAATGCGGGCGCGTCCGTGGACATTCATCCTTATAAAGAATGGCATGACATTTATGAGTGGCCCGACAAAGAACGGCCTGACTATAAGCAGATTACGTATAGGCAAATTGTGCTTCGGGAAGAAATCAAGCCCATCGAGCTGAACTTTAAACGTCTCCGCAAGAGCCCCAAATCCCATTTATACAACGTAAAATTCACTTATATCATCTCACTGTCCCTTTATGCATTGAGCGGGTTCCTTTTCTTAGTCAGTACTGGTATCGGCCCTGGTTTCATGGAACCCTTAACATGGAGCATTTTATTCGCCGGAGCAGGTTACGGCGTACATAAATTAGCGAAGACCGTCTGGTAAATTATTTACCTGGTCTTGATTTGATTTACCTTGCTCCAGTTTGGCCCGTTTAATTTTTCACATTAAAGTGATGAAGAACATTTTTAAACAAGGTACTTAAATTCTTGTCGTGGTACATGGCCCATGCCGTGGCAATTGATCCGGTATGAAAGACCCGGCCACCTTCTGGCCGTTCCCAGTATATAATTTCCGCGATGGTCTGCTCGCCTCCTATCCTTTTCTTATGTGCCTCGGCATTAAAGTCCAGAACGTTGCGGTTATCATGACTACTGGCCACGGTGATGATTCCTTCAGGCTCAACAAGACCCTTTAGTTTCGGATCCTTAGTCGTTTTCAGAATGGTCGATAATCTGACGTCATATTCATGACCGACAGCGCCGATAGTATCATTCACAAAACCGAATTCGTCCCCACCATTCAATTCTATTTTGTGCGGCTCATTGAAAAGAAAATGTTCGGGAAGATCGACCCTGTAGGGCTTGAATTCTCCTCCGGCCCACCCGAGACACGTAAGCCCGACCAGTTTCCAGGCCGGATATCCGCAGAATCGCATCAGACTGCCCCTCTTAAAATCATGGCTATGATAAAGCTCACCGACCTTGGCCCGTGCCCGGCCACCGATGCTCTTACCAAACTTTCTGCACTCCATCACCTCACCGGTCCCGTCAAAACTGACCCGCCAGAACATCGTATTCCCTGACATTACCACGGCCGCACCACCTCCCTTTAAATAATGGTCAAGGCCATCATAGGCTCGGCCTGACCAGTATTCGCTGTGCCCATTAATGCACACCACTTTATAACCATCAAGGATATCAGGATTGGAATCGAGGTCCCTGTCCGTAATTACATCATATTTGTAACCATGTTTATCCAGCCATAGATGAAGAAAACGTTCACCGCGAAGAAGATGACTGTACCCGCCGCCGATGTAGGTCTTGTTAGGACCCGCGGCCGGCCAGGGAACTTTCATTCCTATCTTATAGGTTGGCTGACCATTGAAGTGATCACTGTAACAGCTGTACCTCGGCGCTTTCGGATGACTGCTGCCCAGGCCTCCCGTTCCCATCTGAACCAAACCGGCACCATGATTGACCGGGAAAGGTGTCGAGTTGTAGGCGAGCCAAGTATTGGAGGACACGAGAACGAGTACGGGCGACTTGGGCTCAGATTCTGGCTTCCTAACAATAAAAGTAGCGTGGTAGCGCATCGGCTTGCCATTCAATTTGAAATCAAACTTTCCGGCATAAATACCTGACTTGGTATCTTTCGGCACACGGAACTTATGGTTCACGTCCCAACGGGCATTATAGAGTTCGTCCGCTGCGAGTCTGAGGCCATGGCCACGGTCAGGGTCCTTGACCGGATCATATTTTTCATCATGACGATCGATCTTGGCGGCATCAAAACCAGGCCCGCCAATCATCCAGGTTCCCCGATTAATGATTTGTCCGTGCCGAGACCCTGTCCCCGAATCAGAGACCCTCTCACCACGTTCCTCCGAAAAGGACCAGCAAGCCAAAACGCTTTTATCCTTTGGAGGAGTCAAACCGCGGTCAGTGTACCGCTCCTTGACTCGTTCAATGCCGAGAGCACTGTCATAAAGAGCACACATGGCGAGGTCCCCATTATAGAAATTTGAAGCCGAACCCTCAGTCCCGTAAGCGCCCAGACGCAGGGCTGTCTTTCCCGGCCTGACGGCTCCGGCAAAAGGAAATTCCGCGACCATCGAACCGTTAATGTAAATCCTTTTCATTTTACCATCCCAGGTTCCCACGACGTGCTGCCACAAATTTGCTTTAATGAGCCCGGGACCAGTCCGGTGAATTGCTGTGTTTTCAAATTCACCGCCGGAACCCGTCAAAAATTCAATGACACCGTTCTGAAGGAACAGCCCGATCCCGGCATTCCCGGGATAGTCGTGTTGAGTAATGAGTCCCTGCCATCCACTCAGATTAAATGGACGGATCCAGCATTCCATGGTCAGTTGTGACAGTCGCCTATTCGATGGCAAAGCCTTAGGCACATGAACATAAGATCCGGGATGTATGGGCTGTGAATGCGGCTCCTTGACACTGAAAGTTTTCAGTACCGGATCATTGTCCCGGTCCTCAGGATCCTTCCCAAGCTCAACGACACTTAACTCATAGGGAACCGTACTGCTGACACGGAACTCAATTTCCTCTCCAGCTTCGATGCTCTTTTGCGCGTACGCATGAAGGCCCGGTAAATCGACAGGAATGTGCGGCGGGATTGTTTCCTGATTTTCCTTCTTCTGATTACCCGAGACCAGAGCACTGGGTAACTTTGCAGATTTTAAATATGCCACCATGTCTGCGATTTCTTGGGGCTTAAAGAGCTCATCAAAGACCTTTGGCATCAAAGAATCGTTCGAATATCTGGCGGATTTTATTTCCTTGATCGGCACGCTCACTTCGGCTCCCGGTGCAGAGGACAGCACTATTTTATCATGACTGTCCCTCAGTATTAATCCCCCAATCTCTGCGTTCCCGGCACTGACCAGAACCCTCTCGTAGTACCGGGCAATTGAAGAACTGGGATAAATGATCGCTTCCAATAAATCTTCTTCACTTCGTATGGATCCGATGCCCGTGAGATCAGGGCCAAATTTGACTCCCTTATTACCCATGACATGACAGGTGAGGCAAAGGGACCTGGCCGTACTTTCAAATAGAGCTTTTCCTTTATCAGCGTCTCCACGGGGTAGGAGTGCCGCCAGCTCTTTGAGGCGTTTACTTTGGCTGGTAATTTTTTCGGGGTCCGCGTCTGTCGCATCTGCCATTTTTATATCAGGCATGGCATGAGGTGATGGAGCCCCCCCATCGATTCGAATCATGGTCCGGACCTGGTCTGCGATCTGATTGCGGAGCGGTAAATTATCAGTCTCCCCTATTTCATAAAGAGCGTAAGTCACTGCATGCTTTAAGAATTTATCGGCTCCTTTTGAGCCTGCTTCTATGAGAGGCTTGATCGCCTTAACTTCCCCTATCCTTCCCAGGGCCATTGCCGAAAGACGAACGAGGTGCGGATCCTCGGACCCAAGAAAATCAATGAGCCTATTAACTGGTACAGGGTCTCGCCACAATCCAATGCTATGAATCGCAGCTGCCCTAACCTCGGATCTTTCATCATCCAAAAAGTCCCGGACCGCCTTTCGTGCCTCATCGCCCGGGACCCTATGAAGAGTCCATAGGGCAGGCAAACGTGCGTCTGACGCTTTCAAATGTTCAATATTTTCTTCCCTGGCCAGGACTTTCATTGACCGCTGAACCACGTGAGACCGTTCATCGCCGAGCCATTTGATCTTTGGGTTTTTCCAATCCAATTTCATTCCCCGGGGATCATTGACTTTCGGCAATCCTTTCTTTTTGATCCGATAGATGGCACCCAGCACATGCGGTTTAGCAACTTTTGAAGTCGGACAGCAAATCATGTACCAGCTGCCCGTGTCCGCAACGAGCAGGCTCCCGTCAGCATCCTCAATCACATCGGTCGGATGAAAATCGTTCTGGTTACTCTCAAGGAAACTCTCATTAGTTGAGGTGTAACTTGATCCGCTCGGGGTCAGTCGGTGCCTCGATATGCGGCGAAGGTTAAAATTCGAACAAAGAAGGTCTCCCCGCAGCCCAAGAAAATCACTCTTCGGCATCACGATTCCTGACGGAGCAGCCGGACCCATTTGGGAGAGGATCGGTAATAAGCCTCCGGTCCTTGGGTGAGGAGAAA
>JAAESJ010000460.1 GCA_024229495.1 Verrucomicrobiaceae bacterium
CCATTGCCAGGTCGGGCCGCGGCATGTCGTGCAGGCAGTCAAGAGTCATCATCAGGTCGACGTCGGCGGTCGGAGGCACGTCCTCCCCGCCAGCTAGGTGGATAGTCACGTTGTCGACGTCGTCGAATCGGTGCCGGGCTACCGACACCGCCCGTTCGGACACGTCGTATCCCTCAAACGTGCAGTCGGGCCATGCGGCAGCCATCAACTCGAGGGCCAGCCCGGTGCCACAGCCCACGTCCACGACCTTGGCGCCGGCCGCCAACCGGTCGGCCACCCCGTCCAGAGCCGGAATCACCTTCGGCACCAACAGCGCTCTGGCCATGGGCGCCAGCATCGCTTCGACGTGCTGCTCGGATCCCTCACCTTGGCCGTCGTACGTCAGGCCCAGACCGGTCTGGAATGCCTCGGCCAGCCCGTCCGCGACCTTCGGGTTCCGAAGGTGGCTAAACACACCGCCGGCATAGGTCGGCGTGCCCTTACGGGCCAGCACCATGGCGGCTTCAGCCTGTAGCTCGAACGTCTCCCCCTCGTCGCTGACCATCAGCTGGGCCGCCGCCTGCGAACGAAGCCATTCGCGTAGCCACCGTTCGTGCAGCCCAGTGGCTGCCGCCAGGTCGCCCGCCGTCAC
>JAAESJ010000461.1 GCA_024229495.1 Verrucomicrobiaceae bacterium
ACCGATCAGCGCGTGGCTGAACTAGGCGGCCCCCTGCTGCCGATGAAAGGCAAGTTGTCTGCCTCTACACCTCCACATCCCGGGGCAGCTGCAATGGTGGCCAATCGCCCGGGAGCAAACGGGTTTTCCAGCCTCATTGGCACCGGTAACCGGATACGTAACTGGGCGGGTGACTCCCAATTCTGGTCGCAGAAGGATGGTGTTCTGATTGGCAAGACGAACGGCACGATCAAGATGAACCGCTTCATCACCTGGAAGGCCGCCACCGTGCGCAACTTTGATCTGAAGGTGAAGGTGCGCGTTTCCAAAGGGGGTAACAGCGGGATCCAGTACCGCGGCACCCACGTCCCCGAACTCGGGCTCGACGTGGTGAAGGGCTACCAGTGCGACATCGTAGCCGACGTCCCGAAATACAACGGTATGCTTTACGAGGAAAAGGGTCGCCGTATCCTCTCACATACCGGAGAGAAGGTGATCATCGATCCCAAGGGAGAGCGCTGGGTGGTGGAAAATACGGAGGTCAAACAATTCGCTCCCGACCAGTGGCATGCGTATCGCATCCTGGTTGAGGGTAACCGCCACCGCCACTGGATCGACGGGCACCTCACCGCCGACCTCATCGATTTCGACGAGAACGGCAGGGTGATGGACGGGGTACTCGCCATGCAGGTGCATCGCGGTCCACCAATGACAATCGAGTTTAAGGACATGCTGATCAAGCACCTGCCTGACGACCTGCCACTCCTTCAGCCCAAGGATCACCCCATCCCCGCCGATGCGCACGGCGTGCGTCCCCAGGGCCGCCTGCCCAAGAACTGGAAAGCCCCCATCTACGGGGAACGTTGAGGCTGTGAAGCTGGTTTCTTAAATTCTTTGTGCGTTCGCTTCCTTTGTTCATGGAGCTCCCGGTTGAAATCCACTCCAGGTTCCGCTTGCCCCTATCGTGACAGCCTCTTCACCACCCTTACCACCCTCACCACCCTCACCACCCTCACCACCGACACTGCCAATGGACACATCGGCGTAAAGGGTCATGAGATTCGGTGGGTCGGAAAATCCCCCTCGCAGCTTGGCATCACGGACAAACCCGACCTCATCGACGGCAAGGAGATCTGCGCAAAAATCCGCAGCCGGCAACTCGGCCCGGCCGGGAAATAACACGAAACTATCCTAGCCTTTAACTAAGCTAGGAGTAATAATCAGCCCATCATGCGGAGTTTTTCATGTTCTCTTTGCCTCTGCCTTATCGCTCTCACCGCATCGGGTGAAGTGCCAGGCATTCACCTGGCCGACAAGTCATTACGCGTTGAGTTTCTCGACAGTGATGAGAAGGAGTTCTTCATCAGCCAAACAATGGACCTGTCAGGACGCCTGTTCGTCGGCTGTCGCGAGGCGTTGTATGTTTACGAGCCAACCGCGGATGGGGGCTTCGGGCCGCGCCGGGAGTTGTTCCGTTTTCCCAAGGACTCCTGGCTCTATGATCTCGAGGTCTACGGCAATGACCTGTTTGTCCTGACGAATACGGCTCTCTACCGCATGCGTGAGGCCATCACCCGACGCAACAACCTGAAACCTGAAAAATTGCTGTGGGGCATGCCACA
>JAAESJ010000462.1 GCA_024229495.1 Verrucomicrobiaceae bacterium
GCAACATATTTTCATCGAATTTCGAAAAAATACCAAAATATTACAAAAATCCTAATAAAATCCAAATTTATCCACTTTTTAGAGCTCCTAGCGAACGCGAAATACATGAGATATGATTTTTTTAATGACACAGTGATAAGCAGAGTAGAAAATGCTATGTTAAAACGCTCGCGCACAAAAAAATCGGACCAAATTCCAGAAGTATACCCACTCTGAAAGAAGAAAAAAATGTAGAATCGCCAAAATTACCGTATTTTGTTGAAATCGAAAAAATGTAACATTTGAACTCGAATTCGATCCGTAGACAGCATGAGTATACTTTTTTCGAATAAATAGTTGCTGTGAGGCCATTACTAGTGCCACTGCTGTGCTCAGCATTGTATTTAGGTTCTTTTGGTCACAATTTATTTCCGTTTAACGATGGGAAAATATATTCCCGGTGTGTCAAAACCTCCCGAAGAATGCAACATATTTTCATCGAATTTCGAAAAAATGCCAAAATATTACCAAAAATGTGACATTTGAACTCGAATTCTATCGGTAGACTGACTGAGTATACATTTTTCGAATAAATAGTTGCTGTGAGGCCATTACTAGTGCCACTGGTGTGGTCAGCGTTGTATTTAGGTTCTTTTGGTCACAATTTATTTCTGTTTAACGATGGGAAAATATATTCCCGGTGTGTCAAAACCTCCCGAAGAATGCAACATATTTTCATCGAATTTCGAAAAAATACCAATATATTACAAAAATCCTAATAAAATCCAAATTTATCCACTTTTTAGAGCTCCTAGCGAACGCGAAATACATGAGATATGATTTTTTTAATGACACAGTGATAAGC
>JAAESJ010000463.1 GCA_024229495.1 Verrucomicrobiaceae bacterium
AGACAGGGGTTTTAAGGACCTTGTGGCCCATGTAGCCCATGTCACCCCAGCCTTGGTCATCAGCCATGGTGAGGATAATGTTGGGCCGTGCGGATGCCGGGCCCGTTAAAAAACAGGTGCTGATGAGCAGGGGTAGCAATATTTTCATGGAGTTACTTCGGCTTGTTTTTTTAGTCTTCTCTCCAGGCTTCCCACATCTTGGCGAGCTCGGCAGTTTTCTCAGGCATCTTCTTGGCTAGGTTGTTCATCTCGGACGGGTCCGCCTTGAGGTCGTAGAGTTCCCAGGCCTTGCCGGCACGGACCACTTTCAGGTCGCCTTGCCGGACTGCGTTGGCCCGGCTGAAGTGCCAGTAGATTTCCTTGTGAGGCTCCCTCACTTCGCCCTTGAAGATGGGCAGCAGGGACTTGCCGAGCGGAGACTTGGTCTTGTTGCCCAAGATATCCTTGGGATACTTCGCTCCCGTAATGTCCCGGAAGGTGGCGGAAACGTCGATGATGTGGCCGACCTGACCGGTCATGCCCGGCTTGATGACTCCCGGCCAATGGGCAATGAAAGGGGTGCGGATGCCGCCTTCATAATCGGTCGACTTGAACTTTTTGTAAGGGGTATTGCTGGCATTTGCCCAGCCCACCGAGACCGTGCGGTAGCTTTCAACAGGCCCGGGGGGGATATTGGGCGTTGTGTTGGGCTGTTCGGGGCAGGCGCCATTGTCGGTCAGGAACATGATCAGGGTATTGTCCCACTTGCCCAGTTCCCTGAGCTTGGCGAAGAGGCGCCCGAGGTTCTGGTCTACCCGGTCGATCATGGCGGCATAGACGGCCATCTTCAGGTCTTCCTCATCCTTTTGCTTTTCAGTGAGATCATCCCAGGCCTTGGAAGCGCGCGGGGTAAGCTTGTGGTTGGGGCCGATGATGCCCATCTTGTTCATCCGCGCAAAGCGTTGCTTGCGGATTGCATCCCAGCCGACCTTGTATTTGCCCCGGTACTTCGCGATGTCTTCCGGCCAGGCATGCAGCGGGTAATGGGGGGCAGTGTAGGGAAGATACAAGACAAAGGGCTTGTCCTCGTCCTTATACTCATCGAGGCGGTCGATCGCGTAGGTGGTGAAGGCATCGGTGTGATAGAATTTTTTGTCCGGGCTGGTGTATCCCATGATCACCTTGTCCTCGATGGCCCAGCGCCTCACACGTGTCTTGCCCTTGCGTCCCGGAGGCCCCTCACCGGGACGTGCCTTGAGGCCGGGATTGAAAAAGTTGCTGCACCCATCGGCCAGCCCGAAATAGCGGTCAAAGCCACGGGTTGTCGGAAGTGGTTTCTGGTGCCACTTGCCGGCGATAAGCGTACGATAACCGACGGGGCGCAGGACCTCACCGAAGGTGGCACCATGCTCCATGTTGTTGTCGCCAATCGAGTAGGCGTAGTTGCCAGTGAGCAGCTCGGCACGTGTGGTGTGACACTTTGCGGTGTTGTAGAACTGGGTGAAGCGCAGCCCGTCCTTGGCCAATTGATCGAGGTTGGGGGTTTGGACCTCCCCGCCATAGCACCCGATGTCGGAATACCCCATGTCATCGACCATGATCAGGACAATGTTTGGACGAGATCGGTCAGGCTCGGCCCAGCAGAAGATGGGTTTCCAGAGAAGGCAGATTAAAAGAAGGGAATGATGGAACACTTTCATGAGAGTTTACTGCATGCTTGCTTGGAGCTGCGTGTGTAATATAGGATTAATTTCAAAATGATGGATGGAAACTTGCGGTTGCCGTGCGAGAAATGCGGAAAGCTAATAGACTATGATGGCGTTAGCGGGGCAGGGGCGAAAACCGTCTGTGCGCATTGCGGGAGCAAAAAGCCTCATACCTTGAGAGGCAACCCTTTGCTTCCTTTCTTTTTCTTTTTCATTGGCGCATTCGCTTTTGCGTTGATCAATCCGATTGGCCTAACTGAAGACGGCATGTTTTTTGGATGCTTCGGGGCGTTTTGCCTGCTCCTTTGGTTGAAGGTGTGCCTGCCCTATCATATCGCAAGACTAAAGGATAAGCTGCCAGGGGTTCCTTTTTTTTGCTTTGTCTCCTTTCTCAGTCTTGTATTCGGAGGGATTTCACTTTTCTTTTTTGCGGCTGAAATAAACATTTATGGTCTTCGGTCGACAACAACTCATCACACTGTTGGCGGCCATAAGGTAGAAGATGGATTCGATTCGATTCCTAAATCAGAATCCAATGGCAAGGCTTCTGTGATTTGGTTCTTCAACAAATCGGGCATCCGCATTCGCCTCCATCGTTTCGATAAAGAAGGAACTATACAGCCTGAAGGTGATTTAGTTCCCAGCCAAGGATTAGAGCGGGATACATTTGAGGGTGAAACTTGGGTGGTGACTGACTTGGATGATACGCCACTCTATTACTACATTGCAGGATCAAAGGCATCGGCCGCCATTGTCCCTCCTGATTGGTCGCCGACTATGCCGCCTTTAAACGACCCGAGCTAGTCGGAAGAGGTCTGTCTACCGATTGTTCTTGTTCTTCAACCCTTGGGCGCGGCCTTCCTTGCTCGCCGTGGAGAGGCGAGTCTTGGCGAGACGGGCGAGGGTGGCCTGGAATTCCTGCTTGAGAGCCCGCTCGTCCTTTGACAGGGCGGCGTTTTTTAGCTGTTTGCCGTCAAAGGGTCCCTTGTAGCGGGTCAGCTTGGCGGTGCTGCCGTCTGTCTTTGCGACAAGGCAATATTGCTTGTTGCGAACCATGACCTGTCCGCGGTACCAGATGTAAATCCAATCCTTTTTGCGGGGTTCGGCTTTGTTTTGTAGCACAGGTACGATGCTGACTCCATCCCCGGGATGGTTTTCAGGGAGTTTAGCGCCGGAAACTTCACACAGGGTTGGCATCATGTCGGAAAACTCGACCAGGTCATCAACAACCCGCCCGGGTTTTCGGATGCCGGCGGGCCAACTGGCGATCAAAGGTGTGCGTGTGCCCGTGTCGGTCATGGTGCCTTTGCCACCCACGACTTTCGTGCCGTTCCAAGGGGTCACAATTGGCTTGTCCGTGCCGTTGTCGCCGGTGAAGAGGAGCAGCGTGTTGTCGCGCACCCCGGACTTCTCAAGTTGTGCGACGATTTGCCCGACGGCCTTGTCAGCGTAGGCGACCATGTCCCGGAAGTGTCGCTGGGGATCGTTTTGATCGCCCTTGTAGGTGGTGGAACCGAGCCTCTTGGGATCCCAGTCGGAGGAGTCCGGCGTGGGATCGAAGGGGCAGTGCGTGAGAATCATCGGGTAATAAACCATGAAGGGCTTCTTTTTGTTTTGGTCGATAAAGTCGCAAATGAAATCGGTGCAGACTTGAGGTCCGTATTCACCACCGGTGAAGTCCTTCTCATTGCCATTGAATTCCAGTTGAGGGTTGACAAAGCGTCGGTCGATCGACTTGCCATCCTCCTTGGATCGTCCGCTGCGGGTATGTTGCCAGAGGCAGGATTTCTCGAAGCCGAAATGCTGTGGAGCGTCGGCTTGTTTCCCGAGTTGCCACTTGCCGGCGATCGCGGTGGCGTATCCGGACTTTTTGAGCTGATGGGCGAAGGTGGTCTGACCGCGGTCCAGCAAACCGAACTTGACGTAGTTGCGGACATTGTATTGCCCGGTCATGATCTTTACCCGGGAGGGGGTGCAGATCGGGTTGGAAAAGCAGTTGGTGAAGCGCACACCGGTAGCAGCCAGCTTGTCGAGGTGGGGTGACTTGCAGGATTCACTGCCGTTGGCGGAGAGGGCCTCGTAGCCCATGTCGTCAGCCATGATGAGAATGATATTCGGGCGGGACTCGTTCACTTCCCCGGATAATTGGGAAAGAGGTAAGAGGAAAAATGAAAGGGCCAGGCAAAGGGAAGAAGGTTTCATTGTTTTGATTGGCGCAAACATACTATGGATTTTTTGATGGGCGAGGCTTTCCCCCAAAATGGTCGTTTGGGAGGCAAGAAAACCTTGTTGCTTGTACAGGAGGTGACACTATTGCCGGGCGGCTTACTGCTACGGGGTTTTGTGATGGCACAAACAGAGGCAATCAAGATAATATTGCGTATGAGGCGGGCCATCCAGGCAGCATTCCAACGAGAAAGGCAGCACAATGAGTGATTCAAGAAAGCGGGGAAAACCGACTTTCCACCCTGACGAAGATTATGGGAATGCAAAAACGGAGTTGTCTGGTGGAAACTCCGGTGAAAAGGATGAAAGGACAGTAAAGGCCCTTCTCTTTGGGTTCCTGGGTTTTTTCTCTGGCTGGTTGGTCATTGCACTGACCAATCCGTTTGGCTGGGGCGATGACACCATGCTTTTTTGCGCCTTCGGTTCGCTTTGCCTGTTGCTATGGTGCGTGGCGTTCTTCCCGGTTATTTTCGGGAAGAAAAAGCAATTCCGGTCTGACCTCAAGGGATGTGCTTCCCTGTTCCTACTTGGGTTCGGCGCACTTTCCCTCTTCATGTTTTTTGTCACCAAGCGCTGAAGCGCACCACGAAAAGGTTATCTATTATTTCAAACACATCGAGGGGCATGCAATTACGGATGGATTGGTTGCCGCTCCCAAACCCCAATCCACGGGGGCGCGGTAAAAATCAGTTTCTACAAGCCAGTGGATTTCAGCGCTCGCCTTTATCGTGTTGATGATAGTGGGAACCTGAAGTTCAGGACGGAGCTCAGGTCACTCAATTCGGCAACTATGAATACCTTTGCGGGTGAAACCTGGGTAGTAACCGACATTGGTGATAAGCTTCTCTATTACTTCGTGGCACAGCAGACATCTGCAGAAAATGCGGTCAATCTTGCGCGGATTCCTTCTGCTTTAAAGAGTCCCTGACCCTCAAGTCAAAACTGCAACTCGCTACGCTTGACCGTCATCGAGTGGATGGCCTTACCGTCGATGTTGATCACGGTATACTTCACGCTTGGGTCATCGCCCCGGAGGTTGAAGTCGACGCGACCAAAGGATTGTTTCGCGTTATAGCCGAAGAGGGAGTGCTTGATCAGCCCGTGGACGTGCTGGTTGGTCAGGCGGGAGGATTGCCATTCGTAGAGCGGATACATGCCCTCAATGCCGGTATCGATTTTGTAGGCATCGGAGCGGTGCCGGTCTGCGGAGAGGATGATGACCCCGGGGATCTTCTCTCCGGCGATATACTCAAAGAGCTTCTGGCGTTCCCCATCATACCCGTCCCAGGTATCCTTCGATCCCGGCTTCACCTTGGGTGTGATGGGAACGTTGGAGCAGAACACGGTGAAAACGGCGGGTTCCTTGAGGGTTTTTTTGAGCCATTTCATCTGGGCAGACCCGAGCATGGATGGGTTTTTGCCCTTGGGTGACTCGCGGTAATAGCGCCCGTCTATCAGGACGAAGTGGACCTTGCCGATCCAGAAATCAAACCAGCAACCGGGCTGCTCCTCGCCGCCTCCGTAATAGGGGTTGTCGTAATTGTCCCTGAATATTTTCCAGACCTCACGCTTCCATTTCGGCTCCTCGATGGCGGGACCGCCCCATCCGTCATTGGTGGTGAAGTCGTGGTCATCCCAGATGCCGTAGATCGGGATCTTTCTGGCAAGTTTCGACCACTCGGGCTGGCTTTGCCTGCGGTAGTAATGGAAAAGCTGCATCTCGGGTGTCTTGGGGTCATCGATGTAGACGTTATCTCCGAGCAGGAGGAGGGCGCGCGGGTCGATTGCCCCGATGGTGTCCCAGACGCGCTCATTTTCAGGGACGTATCCGGCTCCCCCGCCAAAGACGATGGTAAACTCCTCGGAGGGCCCATCCTTCTTGAGTGAGGTATCGGGCAGGGTGCGCTCCCACGGCCATGTCTTGGCATCGAACTTCCAGGCATCCGGTTTTTCATGGGCAAGGTCGAGGAGTAACTTCGTGTGACCGGGATTGACGGCTTTTGCCGAGGTTGCCTCCAGGTAGGCAATGGCCTCCTTCTTATTGCCCTGCAGAATGAGTTTGAGGGCATGCGGGTGCATCCGCTTGACCTGGTTGCCTTTCTCCGGTTTTTCGTTATTGACCCTAAGCTTGGATGCCTGGGCGAACAGTCGTGGGGATAAAGCCGGGGCAGCAACCAGGATGAGGCAAAGAATGATGTGGGTATGGATTTTTTTCATGTTGGATAAAATAATGGATCCGGCGCGTAAAAAGGCTACTGCTCTCCCCGTTGCGTGCCCTTCTCGATGAAGTTCCAGGTTTGCTCTCCCCATGCACCTTCGGTCATGCAGGCCGGGTTGTGGAGGAATTTTTTGGTGGGATCCTTCCTGTTCAGGCAACTCGATCCGGCCGGGTAAGCGGTGATATCCCTTGGTAGCTGCACGTAGTCATAGGGGATTTTCAGCGTGTCGAGGGATTGTCGAAAGCTCCTGGTATTGAGCGCACCCTGCACCAGGCGAATCTTCAGGGATTTGCGGATTGCCTCGGTTTTCTTGCCATATTCGGGCACGTAATTCCTGGCCTTAGGATCGGAGAAGCTGGTGCCGCCTCCTGCGTCGAGGGCCACTGCTGTTGAGAAGAGATCGAGATACTTCGCACCCCAATAAATAGAGCCGGCAGCCCCCATGGAGAAACCCATGATGGTGCGGTGGCGACGATCGCCGGTTACGGCGTATTTCTTCTCGAGGTGGGGCAAAAGTTCCTTGAGGATATTGGTTTCCGGCATCTTCTCCTTGGCACCATCTCTCCAAACCGTGCCCCCGTATTTCTCGGGAAAGACCACGATAAAGTCACCAATCCTGCCTGCTTTGCGGGCCGCCTCGTAGCTCTGCAGCACCTGCGAGGAGGAATTGCCGCCACCGGCACCATGCAGGAAAATGATCAGCGGATGAGGTCCCTTCTCCTTGTTGTATCCGGGGGGCAGATACAGGGTGTAGATGATGTCATCCCCGGTAAGTGGCCCCTTGTAAGTGAGATTCTTCTGGTAATTGCCCTCATGAACACCGGCACCGCGTTGAGCCTGAGCCGCGCAAGCGCAAAAGGCAGACAGGATGATGAGCGTAAGTCTTTTCATTGCGTTGGCCTTGGCTTCCAATAATCCCGAGGAAGGTTCTGCTGTTACCGATCCTTCGTTGCCTTTTTAATGACTTGAACGACACGATTAAAAGTGGTGTCTGAACCAGAGGGAACAACGTGACCGGCCCTTGAATCAAGCAGTAAGGTTGGGTTTTTAAATGACGTAGCCAGGTTATCATTGGCGATCCAGTCTGTTACTCCTAGCCAGACCAATGCCGGAATGTTATCGAAAGGAGCTTCAGCCTTGATCTTGCTGATGAGCCCTTGATGCGTGGTTGGAAGGTATCCGGCAAACATGGCTGCCATCTGAAACGTGCCATCTGGAACCCGGGAGAGATAGACGGGTATAAACGCAGCACCTTGCGAATAACCCAAGATACCATAGAAAGGACCTTGCTCCTCTACAATTGAGTTTAAGATGCTCACGGATTCGGCCGCCCAATCGGGATCGGTGGTTGGTTTCTTTTTGCCCCCGGGAGGATCACGCATCCACAACCCTCCATCAGGAGCTTGAGCAAAAACCAATTCATAGTCACTGCCGAGGGCTTCCCGCAGCGACTTTATTCCGGAGCTACCCTGGAACTCCTTGGCATTTCCACCTCCACCATGAAGGCAGAGGATCTTACGGATTGCGGGCGTGGAATCGTTTTTTCTTACGGTCAGAGCAGCACCTTTTTCACTGGAACCACTTTCATCATCATTGCTTTTCCCGCACCCCGGAAACACACACAAGCACAACAAAACTGTAAGCAGAACTCTCATTGAATGATTTCCAGGGCTTTGCCCTGGCAACGGGTGCTTTCCTTCCAAGTCCCTACTCTACTTTGGTGACATACGCATAAAACGCCCCCATGGGCACGCCTGCTTTATCGCTGAACTTGACCCACAGCTCATCGCGCCCGGGCTTAAGCTTTAATTTAAAGGTCACGGCCTTGTCGCCGGGTTTTACCGGCAGCGTCAATTCCTTGCCACCCAGCTTCAGGTGGGCTTTTACCGCGGCAAAGGGCTTGCCGGGCACAGCGCGGAAGGGAGTCACCCCCGGCACGTCCGCACCTGCCTTAAGCCCGGCGGTGATGGCGCGATCGGATTCCTTGGGCCAGCGGCGCAGCTCCACGGTGTATTCGCCGGCGCTTTTGACATCCACTGCCCAGAAGCCGGTGTTGCTTGGCTTTTTCTCGGCGTTGCGGATGTGGCGCTGGTTCCACGGGGTGCTGCCATCGGCAATCCAGTCATGGCAGGTCAGGGTGACGGGGTTTGCCAGCGGTGCATCCGCTCCCAGGTAAATCGCTGTTGGCTTGCCGAAGGTTGGCACCAGCTCTTTCCACCAGGCATCATAGAACTTGGTGAGGCGTTTGACCACTGCCGGGTTGGCGGTGGCAACATTCTGCTTCTGGCCCGGGTCGGCATTGATGTCATAGAGCTCCTTGCCGTTGATGAGCCGCCACTGGTCGGTCATCACTGAGCTCTTGCGCCACTTGATGGGGTCACGCACGCGCTGGCTGTCAGTGACCAGGATCCGATCCGGCCAGTTCTTGGCCTTGTCATCGATGAGCGGACGGATATTAACCCCGTCAAACTTCACCCCTTTGGGAGCCGGTACATCGCAGTAGTCAATCAGGGTCGGGACGATATCCACATAGGAGGTGATGGTGTCCACATCCTTACCCTTGTTGAGCCCGCCCTTTGGCCAGTGGAGAAAGAAAGGCACCCGGTGACCGCCGTCATACTCGCTGCCTTTGCGGCCGCGCATGCCGTTATTGTGGATGTTGGCTCCACTGGAGGTGCCATTATCGGTGGTGAAGATAAAGATGGTGTTCTCGGCCAGGCCTTCTTTCTGGAGGAAGGCGCGCATCCTGCCGACATTGTCATCAATATTGGCGATCATGCCGAGGAAGTTGGCAACATTGACGCCCTGCTTGGAATAGGGCTTGGCAAATTTTTCCGGGGCATGCATCGGGCCGTGCGGCGCGTTGGTGCACAGGTAGACAAAGAACGGCTTGTTATCATCCTTCACCTTGGTGATGAAACGCTTGGCATAGTCGAAGAACACGTCAGTACAAAAACCTTTTGCCGGCACCGCCTTGCCGTTGTGGAAATAGGAGCCGTCAAAGTAGGCGTTGTCCCAGAAGTCCGGCGTTTGTCCCACGCCCCCGCCACCGTGGCGCAGCACTTCCTGAAAACCGCGATCCTCCGGGCGGTAGGGATAGTTGTCACCCAGGTGCCACTTGCCGAACATGCCGGTGTGGTAACCGCCATCACCCAGTATCTTACCGATGGTCACCTCGTTGGCACGCAGCATGGAGCGGCCCATGATGGTATGCCAGACGCCGGTGCGGTTGGTCCAGTGCCCGGTGATCAGTGCCGCGCGGCTTGGTGAGCAGGTTGGCGCCACGTGATAATCAGTCAGGCGTATGCTTTCTGAATGCAGCTTGTCGAGATGCGGAGTCTTTAATACCGGGTTACCGTGGCAGGACAGATCGCCGTATCCCTGATCATCGGTGATCACCAGAACAACGTTGGGTTGCTTCGCCGCTTGAGCGGTGAATCCGCAAAGGGCAAGGCAGAATCCGAGAAGGATGAGAAACAGGGAGTATCGTGATTTCATGGATGGGTAAAGTGAAGGGGGGTGAAAGACTTTAAGGACGCGAACCTTAGCCTATTTGCCCTTTAAGAAGGAGGACTTTTTTAACCCAAGTTTGCCGGAAAGCGGCATTTTCCCCGAAGATCGGCTTTCCAGAGGGAATAATGTGCTAATTGGCCAACGCGGTTGATGCGCGGTTGACAACGCGGTTGATAAACAGGGGGGATTCAGTCATTTTTAGTGCCAATGACAATACAAAATCAGCGGACAATCTCTGTGGGACTGGGTGAGTGGGGCTTTCGCAACCTGCCGATGCGCCGGCATTTTGAGATTGCCAGGCAGTTTGACTGCAAGTGGCTGGAGTTCGGCATCGGCGGCGACCAGGTTGGGCGCCTGCCTGAGTTTCCGGATGCCGGGCAGATTGCGCAATACCGCGCGCTCAATGAGGAGTTTGGCATCGCGACACCGTTTTGCTGCATCGAGAATGATTTCACCCTCGCTGAGAGCAGTGCTCACGAAGAGGTGCTCGAAAAGTGCCGACGGCAACTGGTCGCGGCAGCAGAGTGCGGCGCCACCCATGTCAGGCTCTTTGCCGGTTTTACCCCGGCGGCGGAAGTCACGCCGGAAATCTGGAGCCGCATGGTCAAGGCGTTTGAGATCATGGACAGCCAGTGCGCCGGGCTGGGACTGACCATTGCCATCGAGACCCACGGCGGGATCAGGTTCAATGATGACGGCTCGGCAACCCATATCAACTCGGTGACCACCGACCCGGATTGCCTGCGCCGCCTGATGGAGGAATTACCCCCCCGGGTGGGGTTCAATTTTGACCCCGGCAACATCAAGGCCGTCCGCCCAGATGACCCGGACTGCTGCCTGTCTATCATTAATGAGCGCATCAACTACTGCCACATGAAGGACTGGACGCGTCAGGGTGATGGCTGGCTGGCCGTGGCAATTGGGGATGATGAACTGGATTACGCGCCCCTCTTTGAGCGCATGAGCTTTTCAGGCGTTTATTTAATCGAGTATGAGCCACTGCATGATTGTGAGGACGGTATCCGGCGCAGCCTGGATTACCTTGAGCGTATTGCGGCAGAGCAGGATAGCCTGAGCTTTCAACGATGAGCGGAAAAGCCCATTACCGGGCATGCCTGGTTATTGCTTTGTTCTTCCCGATTGGCCTTCAGAGTGGTCGGGCGGAGGAAAAGTTTGAGATTACCGGGGAAGACCGTGCTTACTGGGCGTTTCAGGACCTGAAGCCGCCGGAGCAATCCGGCATCGATGCGATCATTGATGCCGCACTTTCTGAAAAGGGACTGATTGCCAATCCTCCCGCGAGCCGCGAGCAGCTCATCCGGCGCGCGTATTTTGACCTCGTTGGCCTGGCGCCCACCTACAGCCAGATCCGGGAATTTGCGGCGGATAAGGCTCCTGTTGCAGAGGCTTTCGCCAAGCTTGTGGACAGGCTTTTGGCGATGCCCGAATACGGGGAGCGCTGGGGCCGGCATTGGCTGGATGTGGCGCGCTATGCGCAAACCAACGGCTATGAGCGCGATGACGAGAAACCCAATGCTTGGCGTTACCGCGACTATGTGGTTGATGCCTTCAATACCGACAAGCCTTATGACCGCTTTATCCTTGAGCAGCTCGCCGGAGATGAACTGGCAGATGGCGGGGATGAGGGATTAATCGCCACCGGGTTTTATCGGCTCGGTGTCTTTGATGATGAGCCGGATGATAAAAGGGCGGCGGAGTTTGACGGACTCGATGACATGTTGCGCACCACCAGTGAGACATTCCTCGCCCTTACGACAGGATGTGCCCGGTGTCATGACCACATGTTTGATCCCATTTCACAGGTGGATTATTATGAGCTTGCCTCCTTTTTCCGCAACGTCAGGCAGTATCAGAAGCCGCAAAGGGGCAAGGAGGGTGCCGTGCTTCGCCAAGTGAAAGGGGGAATGGCCCTCAGCGTTACCGAGAACGGGCCAAAGGCGGCTGATATGCACCTGCTGGTTCGCGGCGATGCCGGCCGACCGGCGCAGAAGGTCACGCCGCGCCTGCCCGGTATTTTCGGCAACCATGAGCCGCCTATCCTTCCCACCCCGGTGAGCACCGGTCGCCGCTTGGCCCTTGCAAGATGGATTGCTGATCCCGCCAATCCCCTGACGGCACGCGTCATGTCCAACCGAATCTGGCAGTATCATTTCGGGCGCGGCATTGTTGCCACCCCGAATGATTTCGGCAAGGCCGGGCATCCTGTTTCAAATCCCGGGCTTCTCGACTGGCTTGCCCATGAGTTTATCAAGAGTGGCTGGTCGGTAAAGCACATGCACCGGGCGATCATGAATACGGGTGCTTACCGGCGTTCCTCCTCCCCGCATCCGGGTAACGCGAAGATTGATCCGGACAACGTTCACCATTGGCGGGGGAACCTGAGGAGGCTTGAGGCTGAAATTTTGCGTGATCGTATCCTGCAGGCCAGTGGAGCACTGAACCAGAAGCGCGGCGGGATGAGCTTTTTCCCGGCCCTCAACGGGGAGGTTGTTGCCGGTGCCTCGAAGCCGGGTCGGGGCTGGGGATGGTCCCGGGCCGGGGAGCGTAACCGGCGCAGCATCTACGCTTTCGTCAAGCGTACCATGGTCTATCCGTTCTTCGAGATCTTTGACTACAGCAATACCGAGGGATCACTCGGGAGTCGACCGGACACGACCGTCGCACCCCAGGCGTTGCTGCTGCTCAACAGCGAGCTGGTCACTGAGAATGCCGCACGGATTGCAGGGCGGGCGCTGGAGAAAAAGGATTCAATCGGCGAGGCTTTCCGCCTGGTCCTTGGTCGTGACCCGGGCAGCGAGGAACGTGCCACGGCAGAGGCCTTCCTTGCTGAAGCGCGGCAGAAGCACACGGCAACCGCCGGGCAGATCCAGTTTCGCCCGGATTTTCCGCCTGCCCTTTTCAAGGAGTATCACTCGTTGCTCCCGGCAGAGCGTTTCCTGCGTGGGCCCGGGGAGGGCTGGGATTACTTCAAGGGAAAATGGACCGGCGGCTACGAGGGCATAATCAATGCGGAGGCTGACTGGCCGCCCTTTGCCCTGTTTCGGCCGGCGGGATCCGGTTACCGGCTTTCAGGAAAAGTGCGACTGGAGAAGAATACAGCCCGCACCATGATCCTGCTTCAGGCACGGCCTCGCGGGCAGGAGTTTGACGGTTATGCACTGCTTCTTGATGCCGAGGCCGGCAGCGTTGAAGTGCGCCGCTATTCCGACGGCAAGTTTAAGACACTTGCAGGACAGCAGGCCGCAATACCGCGGTTGCGCCTCCTGGATTTCAGCGTTGAGTTCATCAAGGGCAAGGTCAGTATTACCTTCAATGGCCTGAAAATACTCGTAGAGGATTCCGCTCCGGTTGGCGGTGGGGCGGGCCGCTTTGGCGTCAGTGCATGGGGCGGGCCGGTGAGCTTTGACGGCCTGGCCATCGAGAGTGCCGGGGATCGATTTCCCATCATAGATATCGATCACCGCTTGTCCCGCTTTTCATCACTCGCCCCCGTGGCTCAATTCCCCCCGGGCTGGAGCGTGTTCGGCGGCAAGTGGACCGTGCGGGATAATGTGATTGGCGTGACCAAGGAGAAGGGCCCGAAGCTGTTGTGGGATGCTGCCGGCAAGCTTGCTGGGGAAGCCACCTTTGCTGCCGAGATGCGCGTGACGGACGGCGACATTGCCGGCCTGATCATGAATGTCTCCGATCCCAAGGTGGGGGCGGATAACTGGAACGGCTACGAGGTGAGCCTCTACCTCCATGAGCAGAAGCTTGTCCTCGGTTCCCACGAGAATAACTTTTTAACACTTGCTTCCGTCCCGGCTCCTGTAACCCGCGGCAAATGGCATCAAATCAGAACTCATGTGGCAGGTGAGCGGGTAAAGGTTTACCTTGATGGGCGCGATGAGCCGTATATTGACTTCATTGTTGAAAAGCCGCTGGCTCCCGGGTTTGCCGGTTTGCGCACCTGGGGTGCGACGGTGGAATACCGCAATATCAAGGTCGAGTCGGGCGGCAGGACATCCATTTTCAGCCACAGGGGTGATTCCCCGCCTGTCGCAGAGCCGGGCGGGATCGTGCTTGCCCCGGATCCTGGCCGGCCCGGGCGCAGGGCCTTTGCACAATTTTGTTCCCTGCTCGTGAACCTCAATGAGTTCCTGTATGTGGATTGACCGGCTCAAAAGCCCAAGTGAAAATATAAAAAACCGATGAGTTCCATCATTCGAGATCTTGAGGAGCAGGGGCGCCGTGATTTCCTGCGCAACTTCGGCACCTCAATGGCGGGGATTTCCCTCTCCGGGATTTTCCCGGGGGAGCGGGTTTTTGGTGCTGCTCCCGCCTCGGCACTGGTGAACCCCCTGGCTCCCCGGCCAAGCCACTTTCCCTCAAAGGCGAAGGCCTGCATATACCTCTACATGTATGGCGGGCCATCGCAGATGGATTTGTTCGACTACAAGCCGGAGTTGCAGAAAAACGACGGCAAGGAGGTGGACATGGAGATTCGCCGCCGGGAAATCAAGAAGTCCAAGCTGCTTGGCACCAGGCGCGTCTTTAAACAACACGGGGAGTCCGGCCTGTGGTGCTCTGATGCGCTACCGAATGTGTCCGGGCACATGGACAAGCTGGCGGTGATCAAGTCCCTGTACATGGACTCCTTTGCCCACGGCTCGGCAAACCTGCAGATGAACTGTGGTCGAATCCTGCAGGGGCACCCTTCGCTTGGCGCCTGGGTTGCGCATGGCCTTGGGTCACCAAATCCGGACCTGCCGGGGTTTGTGGTGATGCTGGATCCCCGCGGCGGCCCTATACCCGGGGCGGCCAACTGGGCGAGCGGATACATGCCGGCCGCCTATCAGGGAACCGTGCTAAGGTCTTCGGGAAACCCTATTCTGAACCTTTCACCAAGGGCCCAGATTACCCATGAGATGCAGGGTGACAAGATTCGGGCGATTAACCGGTTCAACAAGGCGCACCTTGCCGGGCGGGAGTCCTATTCCGAACTCAGTGCCCGCATCGCCAGTTATGACCTTGCCTATCAGCTGCATACCTCGGCACCTGAGGCTTTGGATATTGCTTCTGAAACGGAAAAAACCAGGCAGCTTTATGGCTTGGATTTGCGCAAGAGCGACCATGCGCTTTCCATTCCGCCTTCGCATTTTGGTCGCCAGTGCCTGATTGCCCGCCGGCTTGTGGAGCGTGGCGTGCGCTTTGTCCAGCTTTACTCCGGGGGTGGTCACCAGCAGCAGAACTGGGATGCCCATAATGGAGTTGAGGAGAACCTGAAGATACACTGCCCGGAAGTTGACCGACCGATAGCAGGGCTGCTTGCCGACCTTGAACAGCGGGGCATGCTTGAGGAGACACTCGTGGTATGGGGCGGTGAATTTGGGCGGCAACCGGTCTGGCAGGGAAAAAATGGCGGGCGGGATCATAACCCGAAAGGATTTACCTACTGGCTGGCAGGCGGCGGGGTAAAGGCCGGCACCAGTTACGGGGAAACCGATCCTCTGGGGCATGAGGCTGTCGTCAACAGGCATCACGTCAGGGACCTTCACGCGACCATCCTGCACCTCATGGGGCTGGACCATGAAAGGGTTACCTATCCCTATGGTGGCCTTGACCAGAAGCTGACGGGGGTTGTTCCCGCCGAGGTGATCAAGGGCCTGCTGGCCTAGGGCTCAGGCGGCAATTATTTTTTGCCAAACAGGATGCAGATCGGCGAGGGAACCTTGATCAGGCCCCTTGTCTGGTAGGCAATTTCACCGGTTTCCTGGTCGATTTTAAATACCGACACGGTGTCGGAATGGGCACCAGCCGCCAATATCCAGCGCGCACTGGGGTCAATGTTGATGTTGCGTGGCCATGCCCCGCGAATCGGTTCAACTTCCGTGACGCTCAAGACGCCGGTTTCAGGGTTTGCCCGGTAGCAGGTGATGCTGTCATTGCCGCGGTTTGAGGACCAGACAAACCTGCCGTTGGGGTGGATGAGAATTTCCGCGGCGGAATTGAATGTTTCCCTGGCCTTGGCTTCATCGCTGAGGGCGGGAGTGGTCGTCAGCCGCTTGGCACGGCCTTTTTCGGCGTTGTAGGAGAAGGTGGTAACCGAGAGGGACAACTCGTTGAGCAGGTAGATGAATTTACCATCGGCGGAAAAACGCATATGGCGCGGGCCACCCCCGGGAACGCTGGTGGCCATGCCATGCCTGGCAATGGCGGGCATGGTATGATCAACCTTATAAATGTGGATCTTGTCGGTACCAAGGTCCGGCGTGAAGGAGAATTTTCCGTCCGGGGAAAATCCGCACCAGTGCGGGTGTGGCGAATCCTGGCGATTGCCGACGACCTTGGACCCGCCTTTGTGTTCCATGACAACGGATTTACCCAGCATGCCTGATGCATCAATCGGTATAAGTGCCGTGGAACCACCCCCATACTGGGCGGTAAGTAGAAATTTTCCGGAGGGATGAACGGCAACGTGTGTGCCTCCGCCATCACCAATGGGGGAGGAGGTAAACTGTTGCAGGGAACCATCATCCTTGACGTGAAACCCCGCGACCCCCGGGCCGTTTTCAATCTGGGCGACGGCGTATATCTTCTTGCCGTCGGGGTGCCAGCTCAAGAATCCCGGCCCCTTGATTTCGGCGGCTAGTTCTGCGGGCTTCAGTTTGCCGGTTTCAGGATCGAATGTTGCCCGGTAGATGCCTTTGGATCCCCTGCCGCCTGTGCCGAAGTAGACGTCGATTGCTAGGGCGGAGGGCACCATGGCCAGAGTGCTGAGAATGGTGATAAGGGTAAGTTGGGCGGACATATGGCTATTTGTTTCTATTGAATGAAAAGGCTGACTGGGAGAATGATCAATGACAGGGGTCTGCCTCACGGCAGCAGGGGCTTTACTTTTTCCGCAAGCGCGGAAAGGTCAAGGCTTGAACCCTTTTTCGGGAATCTGTTGGGCAGGAGGTACCAGTTTTCGGTGAACGATGCCTTCTGGCCGGGTTGCAAAATTTCCATGGGGCCGATGGGCTCAAGTTCGCAGGCCGGTACCCAGTCAGCTCCGGGATACCAGATTGAGAGGGTCAGGCCGGCAATTTCCCCATAGAGTCGCTGCGGGTAGGCCTTGTAGGTCTTGATAAACGCGAGATCATTGGGCATCTGGTAGGCAAACCATCCGGCAAAGGAATCAAATCCCAGCTTGGGCTCCTTGGGGGGGGCCAGGATCTCAAGGAAGTCGCCGCGGCGGCGGATGTTCGGGTCCTCGGGCAGAATCAGCATTTCATCACTGCCACGCATCATGATATACCCCTTTGGGAAGCGTTGGTATTCCGGCGTGAGCGGCACGACGCCAATGCCGCCGTGGATGGCGAACATCCGCCCCCAATGGCACCAGCGCCGGGTTTGCCCGGAGGTATTCACCATGGTTTGTGTGCATGACAGGTGTGAGGAGTCTTCGGCAAGGACAAAGTCGCGCACCAGCCGGATACCGGCATCGGCTGCCGGCTTACTGCTCAGGCGGGCACTGCGCGGCCCGGTGATTTTCGCCGTCCATTGCCCTGACCAGAGCTCAGCCCGCTTGGGAATCAAGTATTCCGGGCCGATGTCAAAACGCCCGGCGGAGGAGGGCTTTTTGCCGTTTTCCGGGGTCCATTTTTCCTCAGCGGGATTCAGGTAGAGGGACTCTTTGCCATCCTGCGTGTAGCTGAGCACCCGTCCGCCCACGTGATGGCCGAGCACAGCCACTGTTCCTGCCTTGTTGCTCAGCTCAATGCAGCCCGGGTAGTTGAGAAACTTCAGGTGCCGCGCGCCTTCTTTTGCAGCAAGGCCCTGGCCGCAGGCGGTTAACAACAGGCAGGCAAGTGCCATGGATCTGGATATTGGTTTAACGGTTCGCATCATCCTGCAAAAACAAGATCAATCCCGGGCGGTATTGGGAGTTTCCTGTATAGGGTTAGTTGAAAAGGTTGAGTTGCGGGGACGGGCTCTCGGGCAGCGGATTTTCCTGCCCGGAAGTTTCCGGCTTGGTTCGCCCTTTTGCTTTCCGGCGCACCTGCCGGTTTTCCCCGGGCCGGGAGGAGTTGTCCTCAAGGTGCTTCAGGATGTCCTTGGCGCGGGCAATGATGCCGTCCGGCAGGCCGGCAAGCCGGGCCACCTGGATGCCATAGCTGCGATCCGCACTGCCCTCGACAATTTTCCTCAGGAAAATGATTTGATCGTTGCGTTCACGAACCGCGATATTGGCGTTGCCGATACCCTCGCGGTTCTCCGCCAGTGCGGTAAGCTCATGGTAATGGGTGGCGAAGAGGGTGCGGCACTTAACCGTGTCATGCAGGTGTTCAGCGACAGACCAGGCAATGCTTAGCCCGTCGAATGTTGCCGTGCCGCGGCCGATCTCATCAAGGATTACCAGTGAGCGCTCGCTGGCATTGTTGAGGATCAAGGCGGTTTCGTTCATCTCGACCATGAATGTTGACTGGCCCCGGGCGAGGTCATCACTGGCACCGACACGGGTAAAAATACGGTCAACCAGGCCGATGTGCGCTTTCTCGGCGGGGACAAAGCTGCCGGTTTGGGCCATCAGGGTAATCAGGGCAACCTGCCGGATGTAGGTCGACTTGCCCGCCATGTTGGGACCGGTGAGGATCGTCAGGCGCTGCCCGTCGCCATCGAGGGTTGCATCGTTGGGCACGAACTTCTCATCAGTGACCAGTTGATCCAGGACCGGGTGCCGGCCGGCAACAATGTGCAGGCGGGTGGTCTCCTCGAGGTGCGGCCGGCAGTAGCCGAACAGTCGGGCGGTTTCCGCAAGGCCGAGAATCACGTCTATCCCGGCAAGGGCATCCGCGGTGTCCTGGAGCTGCTCAAGATGCTCAAGGGCACTTTCACGCAGGTTCAAAAATTCCTCATATTCGAGCTGCTTGGCGCGCTCATCGGCGCCGAGGATCTTGTTCTCCATTTCCTTCAACTCAGGCGTGATGAAGCGCTCGGCATTGACGGTGGTCTGCTTGCGGTTGTAATCCTCCGGCACATTGGCAAGGTTGGCCTTGGTGACCTCAATGAAGTAACCGAAGACATTGTTGTATTTCACCTTGAGCGACTTGATCCCGGTACGCTCGGCCTCACTCTTCTGCAGCTCAGCAATCCATTGCTTGCCCTCGGTGGATGCCGCTCGCAATTCGTCCAGTTGCTTGCTGTAGCCGTCGCGGAACAGGCCGCCCTCCCTGATGGTTGCCGGCGGTTCATCGGCGATGGCAAGCTCGAGAAGGTCCACCAGTTCACGGAAATCGCGTAGGCGCGGCTTGATCTGATCGCCAAGGGGCCCGGCCTTCAGTGCGCTGAGATGATCCCTGATATCGGGGACGGCCAGCAGTGACTTGGCTAGGGACTGCAGGTCGCGAGCATTGCCGGCATTACCACTCAGCCGGCTTATCGTCCGTTCAATATCCCGCACTTCCGAGAGGGCTTCACGCATCTTGGCAAGCTGGAAGGGCTCTTCAATGAGGGCCCCGATGAATTCCTGCCGGCCCAGGAGTGTCTCAATATCGCGCAGCGGGTGCAGAATCCACTCGCGCAGCTTGCGCGCCCCCATCGGCGTTTGCGTCCGGTCCATGATGCCCAGCAGCGTGTGCTTGCGCCCGGCACGGTGCTCGACAAGGTCGAGGTTGCGGGCACTGGCGGCGTCAATCAGGACATGCGAGTCGGGGCGGTAAACGGAAAGCGAGCGGACATGGGAAAGATCCCTGCGCAGGGTGGTCTTGACATAGTGGCCGATCCCGCCGGCAGCCGATATGGCCGCTGACATCCCGGCACAGCCATAGCCGTCCAGTGACTGGGTCTTGAAATGCCCGCAGAGCAGGCTGTTGGCGGCGTCCTCAAGAAAAGCGTAACCGTCATAGGGTGCCGCAATATCGAGAACCGCCTTGAATTGCTCTTCCTGCTCCTCACTATAGATCAACTCGGAGGGGGCCAGCCGCTCGAGCTCGTCCTCGAGTTCATCCCGGTTGGCAAATTCGGCAATCTTGAATTCCCCGGTGGTGAGCTCGAGCACAGCCAGCCCGTAACGTCCATTGTGGTGGTGGATGCCTGCAAGGTAATTGCTAATATCATCCTCCAGCAGGTTGATGTCGTTGACGGTCCCGGCACTGATGATCTGCGTGACTTCCCGCTCAACGATTTTCCCGGGCTTGACCTCCCCGACCTGGTCGGCGATGGCGACGCGTTTTCCCGCCTTGATGAGCTTGCCGATATAGGCCTGGGCTGAGTGGTGTGGCATACCGCACATCGACATGCCGTTGCGCTTTGTCAGCGCGACGCCGAGCAATCCCGCTGCCGCCTTGGCATCATCCATGAACAGCTCATAAAAATCCCCCAGACGGAAGAACAGCAGGACATCCTCAGGCAGCCCGTTGCGGATCGCGGTATACTGCTTGAGCATTGGTGTCATGGCTTAACGACCATTCCGAAAGGAA
>JAAESJ010000464.1 GCA_024229495.1 Verrucomicrobiaceae bacterium
GCTTATCACCCGGGGCATCACTTAGGCCAAGCAAGAGGGGAAAAATAAATTACTGGTGATAGCCTGAGGAGGCAGTCATGCTGGCCCATTCCCCATGAAGACAATTGCCCCAATTGCTATCGCCTTATTGGTTGTGGGGTGTGTAGAGAAGAATTCACCGCAACCACAAGAGGACACTCCTGCTGATCCAAATGGAGAAGTAAACGCAACAGCCGAGCCTGTATTGTTTGTCGCTAATGGACTTAATGCCGACGGATCGCTGGTCAAAAATTATCACCGCGGACTACAGTACGCCATCGACTACTTCGGCAACTATGGTCCCTATTACGTCTACCTTCTGGGACCTGACAGCGAGCAAAGCGTTCGCGAAATCTATCGGCAACGGGCCATGACCCGGATCAACCCGGGATCCCGATTCCCAACTGCGGAGGAACAGGTAGAAAAGTTTCTCAATCTCCCGAACGTCGCTGCCGAAATAAAGTCTGTTTTATCGGGCAAGGCGGAAGGCGGACTGACCTGGACCCAGGAGTCACCGATTCTCTACGAGGACGTCACGACGAACGCCAAAGGACGGGAGAAGGACCCGGTTGAGAATACATGGGGGGCTCTCCACGAGTATCACCATGTTTTCCAGATGGCACACTGTGATACCAAGCAAGAGCGAACATCCGAGAAGAACATCAACTCGTGGATGGCGGAGGGTATGGCGACCTACAGTTCCGCGAAGTTTATGGACAACCTGGGACTCGTCGACTTCCAGGATTACATGCTGGAGTTAAGAAAATCAGGCGCCAACATTGCCCGTCCTGGCATCAACGAGTTCTTGATCGCAACGCAGGATTGGCAATTGGATAATGAAAGTTACTGGGATCAGGGGAGATCTGCACAGGTCTACTATATGCTCGGAGCGTGGGCGACAGCATACCTGATTCACGTTCAGAACATTGACGAAAGCGTTGTCCTTAAAAAGTGGTATCATGACATTCCCCAAATCGGGAAATCAGCAGCATTCGAAAAACACATGGGCTTGTCGCTTGCTGAATTTTATCAGAAGTTTGACACTTTTATACGCCAGACAGATGACGAGATAATGGTAATATTCCCGTAACGGAAAGAAGGGGTATGAAAACCATTTCTGAGCTTATCGAAATACCCACAGTTGATTTGAGGAAAAAGTAATGACGTGAAAATTACACTAACCTTTAATGAAAGATTACCTGCTCTCATGAGACGAAACAAAGCAAGCCGATACTTCAAGGCGTTGCTCTCTCTTAGTGTAATTGCAATCAGCTTAAAACTTTTTGCTCAACCCTCAAAGCTGAGTGTAAACAACGAAAAAACCGAGAAAATCACTCTGGGAAAGATCAAGGGACGTCATTGGCTCTTCATGCCGGATGGTAAACCCTTCTTTGCCCACGGCATCACCCATGCCAGAAACCTGGATGCCAATATCGATTTTGAAAAATTTTCAGAAGCCTGCAAGGAGGTCGGCTTCAACGCCTACGGATACGGCTGCCCGGAACCGCTCCGCAAGGACATGCCTTTCATCGAAAGCTGGAATCACCTCGTGCCCATTTCCTACTACCGTGGCAAGAATGCCGTGCGATTCATCGACGTTTTCGACCCCCAGGCGCAGGCTAAGCTCGAGAACGGAGTGAAGGTGAATTGCCTTCGTAGCCTGAACAACCCCAACCTCATCGGCTACTGTTGGACGGACCTCGCCTCCTGGCCCCTGAATAATCCTTCCGGGAAAAACTGGGTGGAATTCATTCGTAACTTGCCCAAGGAGGCTCCCGGTCGAAAGATCTACCAAAAGTTTCTAACCAAATGGAATGGTGACGAAGGAAAAGCCCGTGACCTGGCCTTTCTTCGTCTCATCGCCCGCGAATACTTTCGCGTCGTCGGCGGGGCTCAGCGCAAACACGCCCCCGGTCGACTGGTCTTTGGCGAGCGTTTCGGCTTAAGCTCGCTCAGCCACTTCACCACACTCGTACCCGAGGTCCTGGAGGAAATGCTCCCCTACGTCGACGGCATCGCCATACAACCGCCGTTCCGAGGCGGATTCCCCAAAGAACAGCTCGACGCCATTCACGAGCAAACCGGAAAACCCATTCTTCTCTGCGACTTTGCCATTCGGTTCAGGGACGGCGACAAGGACATCCGCAACTGGAAACCGGCCGCAGATTCCGGCGCCGCCGGCAAGTCATATGCTGAATACGTCAAGGCCGCACTCGAGACTGATTATATCGTCGGCGTGTTCTGGTGCAACCCAGTGGATACTCCGAAGGGGTTCGGCAAGCCCGGCGTCAAGCAGGGTTTCTTTGACAAGGAGCTCACAAAACGCCCCGGCCTTCACGATGCGGTCAAAAAATTGAATGCGTATCGGGATAAGGTTACCCCGAATCGATGAGAGACGCCTTACCCATTTAAAACAAGATTACCCATGCAAACTATCATAAGCATCTCCCGCAACCGGAAAAAATAAATGAAATTGATTCCCTCTATTTTTATCGCCATTGCCCTTGTCTCCTCGGCCACTGCCCAGGATGCTGAAACGCTACGGTTTGCCAAGATCATCAGCGACAACATGGTCTTGCAGCAGCAGAAACCCATCGCCCTGTGGGGATGGGCCGAGCCTGAAGCGGAAGTGAAGGTGACGATGACTCAGGATGCGACCCTTGGAATGTCGGCCGTGGAAAAACTTGGTGAGTCACCCGTCACCGGAAAGGACAACGAGGCCTACACGGTAACGATGCGTTATGTGGAGAAAAATCCACCCAGCCTTGATACCCAAGAGCTCAAGGCAAAGGCCGGTAGGAACGGTCGCTGGAGTGTGCAGTTTCCTCCGGCAAAAGCCAGCTTTCAGCCCACCTGGCTCATTGCCGAGTCCGGTGA
>JAAESJ010000465.1 GCA_024229495.1 Verrucomicrobiaceae bacterium
GATAGCGGGCTATAACCGCTTAACCTAAAAAACAATATGAACAACTCAAACACAAACGCGCTCAAAACCGTTCTCAATTCCATGCCCACACTCTCAGCAGGCCAAGCTGATGACCTCAAGATACAAACCCCTCAATTCAAGGTATGGGTTTCACGCCTTACGGTTGAAGATGGAACGATCGAGAACCACGCCATTTCAATCGAATACTTAGATGATGGCGTCTGGCGCTCAATCTAACCCTAAAATTATATGACTATTTTTCAAAATACCAACGTACGAGTGGTGCTTAATGAGGGGGACAAGCCCTACCTGTCTTGGTACGACCTCAAGGATAAATATAACGACTTCCAAGGCTTCACTCGCAATACTCGCGGGCTCCCCGCTGTTGTATCGTTCATCAAGCACCTTGCAACAACTGAAACGCTTAGAAACGAGCTTACAATGTCCAACTTTACCGCACTTATGACCAAGCACAACCTCAACCCTCACACTTTTTGTGGTATGGACTAGCCCCTTGTCACACTTGCGCCCCTATGTCGATCGGGCGCAAGTAGATAGCGGGCTATAACCGCCTAACCCTCACAATATGGAAAATCCAACACGTGATTTCCAAAACGCGCTTAAGTGCAAGCGTCTATCTAACGGCTCCGTTTTTATGTACGCCGAACTTAACGGCTTTAGCTACGGGCAACACTATCCAGCGATGGAAAAAGACACTATCAAGCGTTTTGTTGA
>JAAESJ010000466.1 GCA_024229495.1 Verrucomicrobiaceae bacterium
GGGGTAACGATCCCGGCAGGCGCGCCGGGGCACCCCCGCCACAGGATGGCTCAGGCAGGCGTCCCGGCGGCCCTCCTCCACAGGATGGCCCGCGTTTCCCCCCCCTTACTTCACTGGTCACAATCGATGCCGGTCCAATGCAGCAAACCCTCAGCAATCTCCTCCTTGGTATCACCGGTATTGGCATACTGGCCGCCCTGGGGTCCGTTACGCTGATACACTTTGCCCTTAAGAGCGGCCTCAATCCCCTCAATGAGCTCGGCGGGAAAGTCTCACTCATTGATGCCTCTTCTCTGGATGGCAGGTTCTCCAATGAGGATATGCCGCGCGAACTAACACCCATATGCAACCACCTCAACGAGCTGATGGGCAGGCTGGAGGACAGCTTTGAACGCGAGAAAAGGTTCAGTGCAGACCTAGCCCATGAGTTACGCACTCCCATTGCAGAGCTTCGCATGCTCTCTGAGGTTGCCCTGCGCTGGCCTGATGAGGCGAACAGCGGGCAGGCAAAGGAAACCCTGGAAATTGCCGAGCAGATGCAGGGCATCATCGAGAGCCTCTTGACCCTTGGGCGTTACGAGAACGGACAGACTGAGCTCAAGCCGGAAACGGTCGACGTCGCCAATCTTGGCCTTGCCTGCTGGAAACCCTTTGCCGACCGGGCAGCCGAAAAAAATATCAAGGTCCAGCTAGAGATCCCGGAAACACTGACACTGGAAACTGACCCGAAACTCCTGCGCCTCATCTTTACCAACCTGTTCTCAAACGCCACCGAGTATACACCTGCCGGAGGAGCCATTGATATCACGGGATCACCCGGAATGAACGGCACGATCCTAAGCGTCACCAATACCGTATCGGGCCTTGATGCCGAATCCGTCTCTCACCTCTTTGAGCGGTTCTGGCGGCAGGATAATGCGCGCACCGACAATCACCATAGTGGCCTCGGGCTTTCCCTGGCCCGTACCTGTTCAAGAGCCCTGTCACTTAACCTGCAGGCCAAACTGGAGGAGGAAAACCGTATTATTTTCAGCCTAAAGCAGGGAAATGAAGAAAAAAGCCCCTCCATCATCTTGGGGTAATCTTGATTAGCTAGTCTTGAACACGTAAAATATGGAAGATTTAGCCCACTCTGGGCGGTAAAAGATTTCCCAACTCAAACCCATAAATAATAATGAAAACAACATTGAAGAAATTAACAGCAGGAGCCATCGCGCTCGCAATGCTTGCCCCCGCAGCCCTCGCTGAACCCGGCGATGGAGGTAAAGGCAAACAAAAAGGCAAACCCGGCGCAGAAAGACCTGGTGGCAAGCGCCCTGGTGGTCCCGGTGGCCAGCGCCCTGATCGCAAGTCAATTCTGGAAAAATTCGACGCCGACAAGGACGGCAAGCTCTCAGCCGACGAGCGTGTCTCAATGATCAAGGATCGTCTCGCCAACAATGAGCGCTTTGCAGCCATGTTCAACAAGCGTGCCGATTCCGACAAGGACGGCAAGGTTTCCGATGAAGAGCTTAAAGCTGCGATTGCCAAAATGGGACAGGGACGTCCAGGCGGCAGGCCCGGCGGCGACGGCAAGAAGCCCGGCGGTAAGCCAAGCGGCGACGGCAAGAAGCCCGGCGGCAAGCCAAGCGGCGACGGCAAGAAGCCCGGCGGCAAGAAGCGCCCGAATGCTGACCGCTAATCACCGTTTTTTTGCTGGCTAACCAGCAGTAAAAGACTTCATTTACCCCGGGGGCGATTATCGTCCCCGGGGTTCTCCTTTTTTATTCTAACCAAAACAACACCTGGGCAACCCCACTGAAAGCCATGAATAATTCAATCATTACACACGCAATATGGCTGGTAATTGCAGTTGGCTCCTTCGCTGCCGGCTGGAAAATCCAATCCGATTCAAAGGGCAATGGGGGAAAAGACAACAACTCCAGCCTTCAGGTGAACCTCAATGGGGGTAATTCGCTTTCCGGCCTTAGTGCCGGCTCAGGAAAACCAAACACAAAAGGCAAAGACTCAGCAAAATCCGGAACCCTGAGCGCAGGAACAACCAAGTCAGCCTCGCAGCTTATCGAAGATTTCCTTAACTCCAATGACCCTCTTGAGCAGAATTTCCTCTTTGCCCAGATGCTCATGAGCCTGACCGCGGATAATGCCCCCGGGATGTTGGAATCCCTGAAAGGCAAGCTCAGAGGACGTGACGGCGGGCGCCAGATGACACTCTTCTTCCAGGCCTGGGGCAAGATCGACGGCGCGGCAGCCATCGCGGCGGCCACTGCCGGCAATGAAGAAAGGGAAGAGGGACGCGGTCGCGGTGGCCCGGGTGGCCCGGGTGGCGGCTTCAACGTGATGTCGGTACTTGCCGGCTGGGTTTCCACCGACACTGATGCCGCGATGCAATGGCTTTCAAGTGTTGAGGACGAGCGCACAAAGGGATTCTACACCTATGGCCTGGTAAGCGGGCTGGCCAAGACCGATGCCGCAGCTGCCACGGATTACGTGATCGAACTTGCCGCCGCAAGGGAGGCTGCGGAAGCTACTGCAGGTGAAGAGGGCGAACAGCGCAGAACACCCTATGGTGACCCTACTCAGCGCTACATCAACCAGATTGCCGATGAGCAGATCAAGAAAGGTATGGATACTGCCGTGGCATGGGCAAACGAACTTCCTGACGGGGACCTGAAATCGGCCGCCTTTGACCAGGTCGCCGAGTCATACGTACGTTCAGACATTGATGCCGCCAAGGAATGGGTGGCAAAATACGCCGAGGAGGATTACGCAAAACGGGCTGTTGGTGAAGTTGCCGAACAACTTGCCCGCGAGGATCCACAGTCTGCCATCGACTGGGCTTCCTCCCTCCCGGAAAACGCTCAGGGCAGCGCCTACTCCGAAGCCATGGAGCGATGGACCCAGAAGGATGCCACTGCCGCCAGTGAATTTTTGGCCACCATGGAACCCTCTGCCGCCCGTGACTCCGCGGTAAGTTCCTTTGCCACCGAACTCGACCGGGAGGATCCGCAAAGCGCGGCCACCTGGGCGGCAACCATTAAGGACGAGGGAACCCGGACCGAGACACTCACGCAGGTAGCACGGTCCTGGATGCGCAGCGACGCGGATGCCGCCAAGGAATGGCTTCCTGCGAGCGGTTTACCTGAGGACACGCAGACACAAATTATGGAAAATCCGGGACGGGGACGGGGCGGATTTGATTTCCGCGGCCGTGGTGGCGGCGGACCAGGTGGTGGTCGCTAGGACCACCATGCCGGAGACGGCGTGGACCGCTCCCACTTGGCAAAATCCTTGCTTCGGTAGTATGCCCGGTAAGCCTGCACCACGTCCGTGTGCCGGAATTCATCAGGCATCACTCTGGCAAAGGATGTCAACTTCACCGGCTTGCGTGGAATGAAAGCCGACCTGCTCATTTTCCGGATTGGCTCTTCACAGGCGTGGGTTTTCCCGTAACGCAGGGTATACTCAACGCATAAAGCCAGCGCATGCCGGCTAAGCCATTGATAATTCATCGATGAATCGCCGGCCCAACGGGTGCAGGGATGATTGGGATGCGAATTTTTGTAGGGCGTTCCCTTCAGCGTGGTTGGCATATCTGCATCTTCTGCACCATGTCGGCGCAGGGCTGATGCCATCATTTGCGCGCTTTCCACAATCATCTTTATGACATGAGAGTCACAAAGCATGCAGGCCGCTTTCTCTGGATCGCGGTGCAGGACAAAAATATTCATTACCGAAAAACAGAATCGAAATACTATCGGCGCAACAGCGCCCTCTTGCAAACCAGCGACAAGGTAAAGCAAAAGAAAATCGCGCAAGCAGGATGAGTAAAACCCTTCTCACCCTGCCGCGCGATACTCCCTTCCTACTTCGTGATCTTCCTGGCCTTCCTGACCAACTCGATGAACTCCTTACGCAGGCCGTTCTCATCCTCACCCACTCCCTCACCTGCCAGTTCAAGCAACAGATCATAATCGAGCATGCCGCGGAATTCCGACTCACGCAGCTGCATGCCAAAGCCAGCCACTGAGGCGGCAAAGCGGAAGTCCTGGCTTGAGTCTTCCCAGCCCTTCATCGAGTCCCGCAGGCCGATGGCAAACTCAGTCGCCTCGTCCTCAAGACCGGCATCAGGCGCCTTGTAGCGCAGGGCGACGGTGAGAAGCTCATCACTGTCAACCAGGGCAGCCTTCCGGGCATCAGCGTCAGCCACCTTGCGGTATCTTGATTCCGTCTTCACGGCTGCCACGCCCCCCTCTTCTTTGGCCGCTCCTGCGGGCACGATCTGGTAAAGGGCGGTCACCGTGTGGCCAGCCCCGATTTCCCCCGCATCCTTCTTGTCATCGCGAAAGTCCTGAGCCTTCATGCGCCGGTTGGCATAACCGATGAGCCGGTAGCTATCCACCTTGGCCGGGTTGAAGTCGACCTGGATCTTGACGTCCTTGGCAACGTTCACCAGGGTCGAACTGAGCTTGTCAACGAGCACCCGGCGCCCCTCCTTTGCGCAGTCAATGTAGTAATACTCGCCATTACCCTTGTTGGCGATCTGCTCGAGGCGCTCATCATTGATATTTCCCTCTCCAAAGCCAAGTGCCGTGAGAAAAATACCATCCTTCTCGGAACGATCCTTAACAAACTTTGACAGTTCCCCGTTATCGGTGATACCGACGTTGAAGTCGCCGTCCGTTGCGAGAATCACGCGATTGGTGCCGCCCTTGATGTAGTTCTTGGCGGCAAGGTCATAGGCAACACGGATGCCTCCCGCTCCGTTAGTGCCCCCACCGACCCCGATGCCGTCAATAACGTCGATGATCTTCTCCTTGAGGTCGCCATGCACGGGATCAAGGGCAACCCCGGCGTTCCCGGTGTAGGTCACGATGCCGATGCGATCATCCTCGGTAAGGTTGCGTGTCAGTGCGGCCAGCGAACTCTTCAGCAAGGGCAGCTTGAGCGGACTATTCATGGATCCTGACGCGTCGACCAGGAAGATCAGGTTTGAGGCAGGTCGCTTGCCCGGGTTCATCTCCCTGGCCTTGAGCCCGACCCGGACCAGCCTGTGGCCCTTTTCCCAGGGGCAGGCGGCCACCTCAAGGTTCACCGAGAAGGGGTGCCTACTGTCCTCAGGTTGCGGGTAAGCATAATCAAAGTAGTTGATCATCTCCTCAACGCGCACCGCATCGGTCGGCGGCAGTTGGCCATGGCGGCCGATATAACGTCGCACGTTGGCGTAACTGGCAGTATCCACGTCCACAGCGAAGGTTGAGAGAGGCCGCTCAAAGGCCTGGAAAAAGGGTGTGTCATAAAGCCGTCCGAAGCGCTCACTGCCGGCAGCCGTGCGCGTCTTGAGCTGCTCGAACTTCTTTTTTTCCTTCACGTCATCAACTCCAAAACCGTTGGCCTCAAGCCCGAGATTTTCCTTCAATGGGCGATTGGCATGCCCCACAGCAGTGGCAGTTTTCAGCTTTGCTTGTTGTGCGTTCTGCCGTGCCCGGCCCTGCCCCTCGCCCTGGGAAAATTTTCCCTCGGGCAAACCTATTGCAGCACCCCGGGAAGACGCAATACCGTCAAAGGCATGCTTCTCAATTCCTGCGCTAATGGCATTTGCAGCAGGAACCGTCGGGCGCGGCTTCGATTTGGCAACCTGCTGCTGAAATGCTCTCTTTTCACCCGGAGGAGCAGAATGGGCAATTTCCGGCAGGGCATCCGCCAATCCTTCGGGCATCTCTTTTCGCAGACTGAGCTTGGATTCATCGGCGACTGCGTTTAAAGCCAAGTCGACAACACGAGAATCGATCGTTACCGGCAACGCCTTGACCGCTTTGTTCTCTGCAGTCTTGTCGGCAGCGAACTGGTCATGGGCAAGGCTTTCAGTCACTGCCTGTTTCTCATCAAGGAGGAACTGCTTGATACCAATCGCGCTGACTGCCATCACGCAGGCGGCAGCAGCGGTAATCCCCAGCCACCTGCTGGTCCGACTGAAAGCATCAGGGCCCGGAGTGATGATCTTCTGTCCGGGTTCATCGCCCCCGGCGATCACCCTTGAGCGCTGCTCTTCGGAGAGTTCAAGTGCGGGAGTTGCCGACAGCTCACCCTCCAGGAGTGCTGCAGCCTCACGAATGGCAGCAACCTCAGCCGCCATTGATGGGTTTTCCTTGAGTAAGGCCTCAAGCTGCACGCTTTCCGCCGGTTCAAGTTCGCCGAGCGCGTAAGCGGTCAGGCGCTGGTCATCAGGTTTGATAGTCATCTTCGTTTTTCCTTTCTGGTAAATTCCGTTAAAAATTCTCGTTTAAATCATTTTTATTCCGAGCTCTCTCATCATGCCGCCTGATGGGAGAGCATCCCGCGCAGGCGCTTAAGGCCGGCATGGATCAAAAAGCCGACGTTGCTGACACTCAGGCTGGTCACCTCACTGATTTCCTTGTAGCTCATCTCGCCCTGGAACTTGAGCCTGAGGACTTCCTTCTGGTTTTCGGGCAGGCGCTCAAGGAAACGCATCACCTCACTGTGCTCGTCACTTCGCTCTGCCAGCCTTGACGGGTCCTCTGCCTTGTCGTGGATCTGCGCCACCTGTTCTTGTTCGATATTCTCCATGCGTTTTTCCTTTCTCAGGATATCCAGGCAACGGTTACGACAGACGGTGAAAAGCCAGGCCTTAAGCGCCCCCTCAATCTTGCCGGGATCCTGCCCGTAAAGCTTGATAAAGGTATCCTGAACAACGTCCCGGGCGCGGTCCGCATCCCGCAGGATACTTGCCGCATAGCCGATCAGCCTCGCCTCGAACTCCTCGAGGGCACGCCGAACCAGCTTTTCACGTTTATCGGTGTTTCCGTTTTCTGACATCCGGTATATTTAGCTCCTTTAACGGCGGTGAGGACAGTCTCCTTAGAGAAAAAACAAAAAAACAGCCAATTCCCACTTCCCTGCCCCGTTCTGCAAACAATCGCGGGGAAAATAAAGAGGTGATCAGGTAGCCATATTTTTATTTATTGTGCCGATAATTTCGTTAAATTATTCAATCATGGGTAAATTCAGGGAGCTTTACAGCCTGGGCACTTCGGTGATCCTGCTACTTCTCACTGCCACGGGGTGCTCGGATAGCAAGAACGCGGTTGCCGCCGCGAAAGAACAGGCGGAAAAGAACCTGATTGCCGCTGAGCAAAAAGCGCAAAGGGAACTGCTTGCCGTCAAGGAGAAGGCAGAAAAGGACCTGATTGCCGCTGAGCAGAAGGCGAAAACGAAAATTGCCAAGGCTTTGGAAAAGGCCAGAACCGATGGGCAGGTAACCGCACTTGAACTGGAAAAAGTCAGGCAACAGGCAGCGGCAGACCGTGACGCGGCCAAGAAGGCAACGCGGGAGCTTGCCATCGCAAGGAAACTCTCCGAGGGGAATCTTGCTGCAACCAGGAAAGTGGCAAAGGCACAACTCGATGCCGTAAAGGAAAAGGCCGCCTTTGAAATGGCGGCACTCAAGGAAAAGACCGAGAAGCAAATCGCGGCAGCAAGGGCTGATGTAACGACGCAACTCCAGACCATCAAGTCAACTCCGGCGATGGTCTACGTCAAGGGGGGGGAATTCACCATGGGCTTTGAGGGCATTGCCGCACCCGAGCACAAGGTGACGCTCAGCCCCTTCTATATCGCCAAGTTTGAAACAAGCTACAAGCTCTGGCTCAAGGTGAAATCCTTTGGCGCCGCCAACGGTTATGCCTTCCACCAACAGGGCCGGGCGGGAACGCCATGGGCACCGGCAATGGCGGGAAACAACCAGCCGGTCACGGATATCTGCGCATGGGATGCGCTGGTATGGTGCAACGCGTATTCTGAAATGGAGGGGTTTGAACCGGTTTACAGGACAGCGGATAATGCCGTGATCAGGGATTCCAGACACTCCAATGCCGGCAATCTCCAGGCGGCAGTGTTCGACCGCAATGCCAAGGGCTACCGGCTGCCGACCGAAGCGGAATGGGAATATGCGGCGCGCTTCCGCGGTAAAGGGGACTTTGCCCCCGGTGACTTTGCCAGTGGCGCTTCTGCCAACAGTTCCGACATCAAGGCCACCAGTGAAGTGGCGTGGTTCCCGTTCAACAGCCCGGCCCCCAATAATCATCCCCAACCCGTCGGCTTAAAGAAGGCCAACCCGCTTGGACTGCATGACATGAGCGGCAACGTCTACGAATGGTGCTGGGGCCGGCAGGATCCCTATCAGGCCCAACCGAAAAAGGATCCCGTTGGAACCAAGGCCGGCGGCCAGGTATTGCGGGGCGGCTCCTTTGGCCACGGCAATAATGAGCTGCGCAGCTCCCACCGGATCAGCAGCAATCCAGTGAACTTCTCCGTTAATGTCGGGTTCCGCTGCGCAAGGTCGCATTAACCGGATAAAACACATGGTAATCTCCGGCTAAGTGTGAAGTTTATCATCACCCGTCATGAAATATTCCCTCACCTGTTGTTTTTTCTTCCTTAGCCTTTTGCTGCCCTCCCTGGCCAAGGACTTCCGGGTCTACGCCCCGGCCAGCAAGTCAAACACCCTCTGGATCATCCTGGTCAAGAGCAATGAATCCGGCGATACCGTGCAAATGGAAATCGAGCAAAAGGTTGACCTTGGCTTTGCCGGCCGGGTGATCACCGCACACCCGACAAAGCCCCTGCTCTACGTGAGTGCCGCCGGCGGTGAAACGGGTCAGGTGCCGGGAGCGGTCATCTCCCTTTCCGACAAGGGCACCTACCAAAAGCACGAGCGTGTCGCCTTTAATGACGGGGCCTGCTTCCTCAGCCTGGA
>JAAESJ010000467.1 GCA_024229495.1 Verrucomicrobiaceae bacterium
CAGTGCGCCTAGGACTCCGCCCCTGCTGTGCATCTCCTCGAAGATCCTCAGGACCTGCTCCTCGACCTCGTCGGTCAGGAACTCTGCCACGAACGAGCCCTGCAGCGGGTTCTCGTTCCTCAGCCAGCCGTACTCCTTGGCGAGTATGAGCTGTATAGCCACTGCGTCCCTCACTGTGTCCTCCGTGGGAGTGCCGAAGGCCTCGTCCCTGCTGTTCGTGTGCAGGCTGTTGGCGTTGTCCGCGAGCGCGTACAACGCCTGCAGCGTGGTCCTGTAGTCGTTCCACGTGAACTCCTGCGAGTGCAGCGACCTGCCGCTGCTCTGGATGTGGTACTTCAGCTTCTGGCCGCGCTCGCCGACCCCGTAGAGGTCGCGCATCGCTATCGCCCAGATCCTCCTTGAGACCCTCCCTATGACGGCGTACTCCGGGTCCATGCCGTTGGAGAAGAACCAGGAGAAGTTCCTGAGGAACTTGTCCGCGTCCAGCCCCCTGGCCTTGAACAGCTCGACGTAGGTGAGCCCGTTCGAGAGCGTGAGTGCGGACTGGGTGATCGGGTTGGCGCCCGCCTCGTCGATGTGGTAGCCGCTGATGCTGACGAAGTAGTGGTTGCGGACGTTGTTGTCCACGTAGAACTCCGCCACGTCGCCCATCATCTTGAGCGCCGTGTCGAGGTTGAAGACCAGGGTGTTCTGACCC
>JAAESJ010000468.1 GCA_024229495.1 Verrucomicrobiaceae bacterium
CCGTCCAGGCTGAGGCTGACTGTTCCCGGCAGAAGTTCACTCGCCCCGACGTCTGTGACCTCGAACTCGACGAAGTGGAGGGCGGTCCGGATAGCTGAGATAACGGCAATCTCGCTCTCGCCACTTCGAACCCCATCGATCTGAATATGGCCCAGCAAGGTGGGACCGGCAGTGCCGCCCCAATTGGAATCATGATCAATGGCGACATACCGGATACCGTTGTTACCGGTCGCATCAAGGACAAGTTGCGGATCAACCAGTTGGTCTTGGGCAAGATCCGTTCCCCCAGGTCCCTGAGCCAACTCACCGTCAAATACGCTTGTCCAACTGGCGTCCGTGAAATAATTCGCCAATCCGGCAGCCGTCGAAGGCAAAACAGCGCTATCACCAGCCACATGGATCGATATGTTCCTGGCGTTCCAACCCATCAAACCATTGTCGCCATGAGCGACATTCGCGTTCCAGAGCCTAATTTCGTCCAGGGCATACTCGGCGCCCAGATCCAACATTACCCAACCCTCATTTGGCCCAGACGTATAAAAATCAGTAAACGGCGTCGATGGATGATCCCACTTGGGAGCCATATACTGCTCTCCGACCTCTCTAGTCGTTGCGACCAGGGCTGAAGCCTGAGTAATGTGCCAAGGGGACAGAGCGGTTGCCGTGATCGTGGAACCATCAATAGTAGCCGCACTAGCCATTGATGTCATTATTGCGATCTTAACGATTAGAAGTGTGAAAAGTTTCCGTTTCATCGTTTTTTATTCTATTTTAAGATTGGATATGAGGTGATTAAAAAGAGGATTTAAATGGGATTTTCTACCTTTAATAACTTATTTTATAGCGTATACGCCCCTTTGTCTCTACCTTGATCCGCTCAAAAACAATTGCCCCCGTCTCACTCGATGCGGGTAGGGAGGACGAAGAGGCCTTGTTCTTCCGTAGCGGTGCAGTGCGGGGTGATACATACACGAGCGCACACAAAAAGTGCCCCCCCAAAGGGCACAAGGGCGGGTGTCTGGTGGTTGGGGTTATCCCCTCGGTGGGGCTGGGATAGGGGTTATTCGACTCCGAGATTATTTAATGTTGTTAGCGCCGTTTGATCCTCCCGCTCCGCAGCCTTGCGCCGCCTTTAACCTGATGCGAAAAAATTCCTTGCAGCTCCTCCTTTGTCTTCCCACCACGTTTGCGGAGGAGTTCAATGGTTTCATCCCTCTAACTGCGGACATGTATATTTGCCGGATCCAGACGAGGGTAAAAGGTGCCGGATGGTAATTGTTAAGGAATTCCCAAACATCATCTTGCGCAACGCTATGATAGAAGTGTAGTATATATTAACCCCCCAATCTATGCTTGCTCACTGGCCAATCTGCATCGGCCTGTTAATTACCTCATGCCTCGCCTCATTGCCGTCTCTACATGGCGAAGCTGTCAGCAATGCGCTCATTACTGAATTTGTCACTGACAACAAGGACAGCCTGACCGACTCCGAGGGCAACAGCCCGGACTGGATTGAAATCTGGAATGTCTCGGGCGATGCCGGCGACCTGAACGGCTACTACCTGACCGACGATCCAGCAAATCCGGTCAAGTGGCAACTCCCTGAGGCGACCTTCAATGCCGAGGGCTACGTAATTGTTTTCGCCTCGGGAAAGGATCGCCGCGATCCTGCCGCCGAGCTGCACACCAACTTCAAACTCGATTCCTCATCCGGTTCCTATCTCGCCTTGATCAAACCCGACGGCATTACCGTTGCCAGTGAGTTTGTCGACTACCCTAAACAGTATGAGGATATCAGCTATGGCAAGGGATTCGGGGATCCGCACCCGGTAAAACTCATAACCGCGGGCGACAGCGCCCACTGGCAGGTGCCTGAGGGACCGGTTGCCAACTGGACGGAAATCCAGTTCGAGGATTCTCAATGGAATACCGGCGCAACCGGAATCGGTTATGATGGCTCTACAAAATACCTGCCATACATCGGTGTCGGCGGTGATACCAATGCCGCCATGCGCGGCATCAACGCCTCTGTATACATCCGCATTCCCTTTACTGTTACTGAATCGAGCGTAATCAATGACCTGACATTGCGCATGCGATGGGAGGACGGCTTCGCTGCCTACCTGAACGGAACAGAAGTCCATCGCGAGAACACTCCCGCAACCCCGCAATGGAATTCAACGGCAATTTCCAACCGCACAAACGAGAACGATGCGATTACCTTCTTTGACTACAAGATCTCGGCCACACTGCAAAGCGGAGACAATGTCCTGGCAATCCATGGCCTCAACGCCAGCCCCGGCAGTTCCGACCTGCTCATA
>JAAESJ010000469.1 GCA_024229495.1 Verrucomicrobiaceae bacterium
CAACGCCAAAGCCGTTACCACGGCTCTGCCCGTCAGCAAACTGCTGGAAATCCGTATCATGGTTATAGGTTTTATCCCCGTCTGCGGCGTAATCATACCATCCATAATTCCAGCCGTTGGCATCAGGCACACCCTCTGCCGGAAAGCTCCTCACGAAGTCCGCCTTGGAGTCGGCAAGAACGTCTTTGGAAATATAAGTGTCAGCAACAAGCAAGCTGGCGAACACCCAGCTCAAACCCAAAACATAAAAGAGAGATTTCATAGCGATAACATTACGAAATTACACCCCGCCCTATCAAGGTAATTCGCCTCGCCATACAGAACCTGCTAAGTCGTTTATGCAGAGCAACAAAGAAGGGATTGATCCGTTCCCATCGGGGGCATTTGGAATTCGAGGATACTATCAGGCAAAAAAAAGCCGTGCCAGCGGGTTTTCCCACTGGCACGGCCGTGAAATAAGAAATGACTGAAAAGCTGCCCTCTACTCGTTCCCGGTAATATCACGCACCCGCACATACTTCGCGGCGGGAATCGGAACACCCAGTTCAATCACATAGCTGACTTCATCCGCTGCACCGGGAATACTGTCATCATACTCTATAAATCCATCAGCAGTCCCCTCAGCAGACAAGCCCGTTGAGGTATCCACCGCGTAGGTGCGACCGACTGCCGATGGCCAGGTGAGAGTCAACGTGCCGCTGGCGGGGTCAACGGAAATATCTGTGATCCTGAGCGCCTCTGATACCGCCGGCACGAATGCCGTGCCGTCCGGTTGCACCGGGTTTGGCGGAACGTAGGAGTCAACGGTCAGCCAGTTGGCACTGCCGTCGCTACCGTCATGTTGATCTCCAGTAGGCCCCTCAGAGGAAAGGATGAGGTCAACGATATCACCCGGGACGATATTGGCATAGAAGGTGCGCACCTCCCCGGTACCGTCATTACCATTAATCGCAATAGAATCCACCCGTGTGCCGTTGATGTGCAGGGCACCTGTAACCCCGGTACCGTTGAGGTTGGCCGCGCGAACGTTCCAGCGTAGTGCCACCGGCTTGGTGGAACCAACATCAGCCCCGGCAGCCCAGCGACGCACCGTCCAGTGCAGCCCACCACCATTGGCGGCATTGTTACTGCCGTTGGGATGGGTCGCCTC
>JAAESJ010000470.1 GCA_024229495.1 Verrucomicrobiaceae bacterium
GTCTTTAAGATCAACCATCCCGGCGCGGGTTTTATTAGCACCACCTACAGCCTGGGCGTAACGATCCTTAGTTGCGCTACCCATGAGGGCCTGCTTTTGACGCGTACCCAGTTCCACCCCATAGCGATCTAACTGACGCATTGTCTGATCAGCAGAATCCATCGCCAGTCCTGCCTGGCGTGCTTTGTTTACTACATCCTCTCCGAAGTTATCGTCGGTAAGAGTCTTGGACATCTGCTTTTCAACAGGAAGCCACCGTTTCTTATAATCGTCCCATTGCTGCCGAAGCAGTTTGGCGAATTTTGTATCGGCTTCATTTTCGGGTTCTTCCCCGTCGCCGTCACCGTCACCGCCGCCACCGCCGCCACTGCCGGAGTCATCATCATCATCATCGCCGTCACCTGGCATTTTGCAGGTATTCGTGTTGGTGTCCCATACTCCGCCACGGGCCTCACATCGTGATGCCTCTACCCCATCGCCTACATCATCTTCATTACCCTCCGCACTGGAAGTGCGAACATCACCTGAAAGAAGGGTCGCAATCCACCCCTTGGGTTTTGTGTCGGTCGCGAGGCCAGTATCAATGCTAATATCAGCTTCATCACCACGGCTATCGTGCTCACCTAAATCAGAACCGTCCCATCCTTCACCGCCTACCGCATCTCCCCAATCACCATCGCCAATGGCAAAGCATCGATGAGCGTATCGGGCCTCTAGGAGTCCCTCGTCATCGAATTTAAAACTTTTCCGGTTTGCAATACTCATAATTTAAAACCAATTATTGTTCTGGTTCCATTGTCCAATTGCACCGCCGGACATATTTGTGTTGCCTAAGCCACCACCGGGATTGCCAAATCCAGTATTGGGTGTTCGGTAATAACCAAGAAGAGACGAACCCATCTGAGCAAGATTTTGGATGCGCCCCTGGTTATAGTTGTATTTCATCATTCCGATTTGTGCTTGATTTGAAAAACTCTGTTGAGCGAGCGCATTTGAGGTTCGCTGCGCATTCAGAGAAGTGCTGATTGCCGCGTTTGACGCTGTATTGGCCACGCTGGCGAGCGTATTTTGATTCGCGGCCTGTAGTTTATTGGCCGTAGAGAGGCCCCAAAGTTTATTGGCGTTACGGCGTTGAAAATCTGCGGCTTCCGCCGCGCCTGCTGCTGCAGCCTGACCTTGGGTTGCAGCACTGGTAAGTTCACCTATCCCTGCTAATCCGGCTCCGCCTGAGACGTTTATCTGAGCCGGAAGATTAGAACCTGTAACCTGTTGGGCATCGGCATAGCCCATCATTTTCCCGTAATCGGCCTTATTGACGTCCTGCTCTGCGAGAAAATCTGCTTCTACGGGGTCGTAGTGCTTCCCCCAATTGGCATACTTTTCTTCCGCAATATCTGCCAGAGCTAA
>JAAESJ010000471.1 GCA_024229495.1 Verrucomicrobiaceae bacterium
ATTTCCTCCATCGAGTAACCCGGGGCAATCATTCCCGGCCGGTTGTCACGCGAGTAGGCGTGCTTGGGTAGCGGGCCCCGGTCAATGATCCCGGTCGGCGGCACGGGAATGCGGTCACCGTCAATGAAGGCATAGAGCCAATCCGTGGTCGGACAGCAAACACTACCGAAAAAATGGTCAAAGCCGCGATGAATGGGGGAATCGGGAATGGCACGTGAGTAATCAATGCGCCGCACTGCTTCAAGCCCATTCTTGTTGATGGCCTTGCCCTGCTTGTCAAAGAAAGTCATACCCACGTGCCACTTACCGAAGAGTGCGCTCTCATAGCCCCGGCCCTGCAACATGCCCCCAAGGGTCAATCGCCCCTCCTCGATCATGCACGGCCCGCCGGCCCCGGTAAACACCCCGCGCATTCCGGTCCGGAAAGCCATGCGACCGGTAAGCACCGAGTAACGCGTCGGCGTGCAAACCGTCGATGGACTGTGCGCGTCGGTGAAGCGTATTCCCTGCGATGCCAGGCGATCCAGGTGCGGGGTCGGAATCTTCGACTCAGGGTTGTAGCAACCGACATCGCCATATCCCAGGTCATCAGCAAGGATAAAGAGGATATTGGGTAACTCCTCCTCCCCGCGCAGGGACATGAAGGGTGCAATGAAAAGGAAAAGGAGGTAAATGAGCTGCTTCATCAGGGTTTCCAGAGGATTAGTGATGATTTATTAAGGGCTGAGGTAAGTGCACTTGGCAATTATATTCCCTTGAAGGAATATTCCTTTGCGGGTATATTCCTTGCCATGAATTCCGATGAACTCTGCCAGGTATACCGTTGCCTGTGCGACGTGACACGCCTGAGAATCCTCAACCTCCTCGGCGAGGATGCCCTCTGTGTATGCCACCTCCAGCAGGTTCTGGGAGAATCCCAGGTGAAAATCTCAAAGCACCTTGCCTACCTGAAAAATCACCGCCTGGTGGAAAGTGAACGGCGGGCCAACTGGATGATCTACCGTATCTCCGGTGCTCCCAACCCCATCCTTGAAGAAAATCTCAAGTGCCTGCAGGACCTCAGCAGTGAGGATCCTGTATTTATGGCGGATTTAAAACGCCTTCGCGCCACCGACACCTCCGCAGCCTGCTGCCCAACTTCCGCATAATCGCTTATTTTTATGTCCAAACCTACCGTCCTCATCCTCTGTACCGGCAACTCCTGCCGCAGCCACATGGCAGAGGGCATCCTGCGTCATGCCGCTGGTGACCTGCTCGAGATACACAGCGCAGGATCAGACCCTGCAGGATATGTTCACCCGAAGGCCATCGCTGCCCTTAAGGAGATCCACATTGATATCTCCGCCCACACCTCAAAGCACATGGACACCTTCCTGAAGGGGAAAATCACGACGGTGATCACCGTCTGCGGCAATGCCGACCAGGCCTGCCCAACCTTCCCCGGGCAGGTAAACCGCTATCACTGGAGATTTGATGACCCCGCGCATGCGCAGGGAAGTGAAGAGGAGGTCATGGAGGCATTCCGCACCGTGCGCGATCGCATCAAGCTTGTCTTTGAGGCCTACGCCGCCGGCATCAGGGGAAACTCCACCGGAGAGACCACATGATTCCCCGATGGTTTGCCAGTGAAGTTCTTGGCACCTTTGTCATGGTGCTCTTCGGGCTCGGGGTGGTCGCCACCGCTGTTGCCCTCAATGCCCCGGTCGGCATGTTCCAGATCGCCGCAGTCTGGGGACTGGGGCTCTCGTGTGCGATTTTTATCGCCGCCGAGCACAGTGGTGCCCATCTCAACCCGGCAATCACCATTGCCTTTGCGGTCTTCCGGGATTTTCCCAAAAGCAGGGTTCCCGGCTACATCCTCGCCCAGTTCACCGGTGCTTTTCTTGGCGCCTGCGCGGTTTTCCTGCTGTTTAACAGCTCAATCATTGCCTTCGAGGAAACCGGCCATGTCACCCGGGGTGCCGCGGGAAGCGAGGCAAGCGCCATGATCTTCGGGGAATACTTCCCCGATCCCGGCGGCAAGCCCCTCCAGGAAGCAGATCGCGAGAGAGTTTCCCACCTCAATGCCTTCTTCGCCGAGTTCCTCGGCACCCTGATGCTCGCGCTGGTGGTATTCGGCTTCACCGCCCGCAACAACAAGTCAGGACCTGGCCCGATGACGCCTATTGCCATCGGTATTGGCCTGACCACTATCATCTGTGTCTTTGCGCCCATCACCCAGGCAGGGCTCAATCCCGCACGCGACCTCGC
>JAAESJ010000472.1 GCA_024229495.1 Verrucomicrobiaceae bacterium
CCACGCCACCGGTCCTCCACCCGGTGCTCCCGGTACCACGGCAGCGAGGTGACGACGTGGACGTCGTGGCCGGCACCGGTCAGGCCGTCGACGATGGCCGAGACCACCACGCCGGTGGGCGCCGAGTCGGGCCGCAGGTGCGGGGTCAGGACAAGAAGTCGCACCGTCAGGCCTCCGACCCGCGTCGTGCGGCGACCGGACCCGTGGCCAACAGGAGCCGCCAGGCCCGCTCCAGAGCATCCGCCGAGGCCTCCCATGTGTGGGCCGTGGCCCCCAGTCGACCAGCGTCGACCAGTAGTCGTCGGTGACGATCGTCGACCAGTAGTCGCTCCAACTCGTTAGCCCACCGGTCGGGGCCGGCCACCGCCGACACCACTGAGCCGCCGCCCACCAGGTCCGCCGCCGGCGTCCCACCCGCCACGAGCACGGGCACTCCTGCCGCCATGGCCTCCACCACCGGGATGCCGAAGCCCTCGTAGGACGACGGGAAGGCCACCACCGAGGCACCCGAGAGGTGAGAGGCCAGGAGGTCGGCGGGGATCCGCCCGGTCCGGTCGATCCGATCGGCGTGTGGGCCGCCGTCGATGGCCTTATCAACGTCGCCCTCGGCTCGGCCTGGGCCTCCGGTGAGGACCAGTCGGACCGTGGGGTGTCGACCCGCCAGCAGATGGAACGCCTCGACGAGCAGGATGTGTCGCTTGTGGGGGTGGGTGACCGCCGGATAGAGGATGGTCGGTGGATCCGACGGGACCGGGAGCCCAACGGCAGGCACGACCCCCGACGAGACCACGGGTACTCGCTCGGCCGGGATGGCGAAGCGGTCCATGATCTGATGGGCGACGCCGTCCGAGACGGCGACCACCACGTCGGCCCGCAGGATCGACCGGGGCAGCGCACGACCCAGGTAGGCCCGCTTGGCCACCGAGAAATGCTCCGGGTGGTCGAGGGGTTGGAGGTCATGG
>JAAESJ010000473.1 GCA_024229495.1 Verrucomicrobiaceae bacterium
CATTGCATTCGCTCTTTCGATATTAACCGTGATGGTAAACCGGATCTCATTGCCAACGACTTCACTTTCGATAAAGGCCCTTATTCGGGATCAATTTGCTGGCTCAAGCCGTCTTTCCCCGAAAGCGCACCGATCAATTGGTCCATCATCCCCATCGCAAAAGGCACTGCTCCTGGTGGTAGCCACTACTTTGATTTTGGCGACGTCAATGCCGACGGTCGTCCCGATATGACGCTCGGCGCGAAAGGCAAACCCTTTGCTAACGGTAATTATTTTGCCGTCTTTTACGCTCCGGAAGATCCTACCCAACCTTGGCGTCGAGAATTTTTACCTGATGCCGGAGACCAGATAGGCGCCACGCATGCGGCCCCGGCGGACGTTAACGGCGACGGAAAGACCGACGTTCTCGCTAGTCGTGGGCACGGCGTTGGTGTTGTTTGGTTCGAGGCCCCGGATTGGACCCAACACATTATCGATGAAAAGATTACTTTTCCTCACTCGACAGATTTTGGTGATATTGACGGGGACGGTGACATTGATCTCAGTACCGTGGGTTACGGTTCAAAACTCGCCGCTTGGTATGAAAACG
>JAAESJ010000474.1 GCA_024229495.1 Verrucomicrobiaceae bacterium
AAAGTGGATAACAAGGCATACCGCCATTTTGATCCGTTATTAATGGATGGGATGCGGGAGGAGCCAGTTGCCTTTTTTAATGAGGTCTTAAAGCGTAACTGGTCAGTGATAGAGTTTCTAGATTCGGACTACGCAATGGTGAATGATCGGCTAGCCAGGCATTATGATTTGCCAGAGGTAATCGGAGATAAATTTCGTTCGGTAAAACTCTCACCGGAAGATCGCAGAGGAGGTGTTCTTACGCAGGCTGGTCTATTAGCGATGAATTCGGACGGGAAAGATTCTCACCCTCTGAAGCGTGGCATATGGCTACTAGAAAATCTGCTGAACGATCCGCCGCCACCGCCACCACCGGCCGTTCCGGAGATTGACTTGGCCGACCCGGAGATCTTGAAGCTTACGCTCAAGGAGCGGATGGAGAATCACCGCAACGATCCGGCCTGTATTTCATGCCACGTAAAAATCGATCCCTGGGGAATTGCTTTTGAGAATTTTGATGCTGTGGGTAAGTGGCGTGATTCAATTGGCAACGATCCGGTCGATGCTACCAGCAAATTATTCAATAAACACGAACTGCGTGGCATGGA
>JAAESJ010000475.1 GCA_024229495.1 Verrucomicrobiaceae bacterium
TCATTGAGTTCATAATCGAATGTGATTCTGAAACCATTTGATGAGCCCTGGATTGCAGGAACCGAGAAACTTGAAAAGCCTAGTCCCTGACCGTCCTTAGTCAGTTGGAGTTTACCGTCGATAACTTCTGCTGCCTGCCCAGCGATGACTGAACCGTCCTCAAGGTCTGTCGTTCCATCAGCAAAACCATCGAAGTTCTGACGGTAAGAGCTTTCATCACGTTCGTCTTCAGTGGTCGGATCTGTGCCGTTAGCAATTTCGCTACCGTCACCTATTCCGTCTCCGTCTGTGTCAGGATCGTTTGGATCTGTGCCGGGCTGATCTTCCGGATTATCCTCATCATAAGGAAGTGTTGGGTTTTCTACCCCATCTAGGAGAGTGTCACCGTCCGAGTCTGCTACGAGCGGGTCCGTTCCAGTAGCGTCAGGGCCATCGTAATCACCGGTACCATTTTCAACCCCGTCAGCGAGGCCATCCCCATCGGTATCCTCATTCTGTGGGTTTGTTCTATTTTCATATTCATCAAAATTGGTAATGCCATCATTGTCTGGGTCTCCTTCTGCACCATTATCTCCAGTAGCATCCTCAGGATCGAGATCATTTGCAGTTTCCCAGAAGTCCGGAAGACCATCCTCGTCACTGTCTCCGCCTGCACCTGTTTCAATGATCAAATTATCGATAAATAGGTCCTGATTTGCTCCTCCGACCCTAGCTGAGATAATGAATGTATGGTCATCACTTGCAACAAAATTAGCGGTTTCGACGTCAACGAAATCGGCATTTGTGTTAAGGCCAGTCGTTGTGAAAGAGGCGCCCTTGCCAGGATACCAACTGATTTCCATCGTACCTTCAACGCGTTGCCCATCATCAAGGATGACGCCATTTGTGAATGCGAGTTCGCCCAAGTCTCCGCCATCTCCCAATCCTGAGATATTAACTCCCTGTTCAGCGTCTCCGTTCCTCCATGTATCGACTTCAAAAGAAAGATTATCCTGAACCCCTTTGCCGACCATGCCTTCCTCAGCGCTTCCGAGTTCTCCCATAGCTGCGCCTCCGTAGTTTATCGAAAATCCGTCAGCTGGATCATTTGCTGCGACACTATCAAACATTTCATAGTCGAAAGTGATTTTGAAGCCCTGAGCTGAACCTTCTAACGGGGGGACGGAAAAGCTTGAAAAGCCGAGGCCCTGACCATCAATGGTGAGTTGCAAA
>JAAESJ010000476.1 GCA_024229495.1 Verrucomicrobiaceae bacterium
CATTGGCCTCGTTGAAGTCGGGAATGTCGATGGTGCCATAAACACCAAGGCCCGGGGCGGTTCCCGTGTCGCCACCGGTGGTGCCCTGCGAGCGGGCGATGCCCTCATCATCCGTGCCCGCCCAGTCAATCAGGTCGCCGGGGGCACCGTTGGTGATGTTGATCACCTGGGAACTGTCGGCCAGCGAGTTGTTGATGTAGAGGGACACCGTGTCAGTCAAAAGATCAATGGTGCCAAGCACGTGGACGAAATCGCCCCCGGCGATGGCACTAGCCGGCAACGGAGCGACCGCCTGCCCCACGAGGGCATTCTCCCCAACGGTGAACACCACCTGGTTGTCCATCAGGATGATCGAGGCGCCAATGCCGTTGCCGCCACTGCCCCACAGGGGCTCATTGTCCTGCTGGTCAGCGGGACGGAACACCAGCTCGATGCTGGCGTCGGCCCGGGTAATATCAACCGGACCGTAAATGCCTGGTGTCTGGGCATCGGAAATAATGGCACCACCGGTGCCATCAAAAGAGTAAACCGCACTGACTCCCGGGGGAGCCCCCTCGGGGGCAAGGTTAAGCACCGAGCCTATGCCCGCCGCATCCATGGTCAGGGAACCGCCGTGGGCGGCAGCATTATTCCAAGCCTCGCTGGTATTGCCCAAAGTGGCGGCATTCAGATCAAGCAGGGCTCCAAAGGTCGGAATCCCCGGCTCCCCTCCAAAGATCGTGTCATTGCTGAGCGCTTCAATGTTGATGATGCCGTTGGCGGCAACCACTTCAACGTCCCCGCTCGCCCCGGGAGCACCAACAACGGTGATCGTCACGCTTCCCGTGACGGAAACATCACCGTCACTCACCTCATAGCTGAAGGTTTCCGAGGCGCTCACCCCGTCGAGAAGGCTGGTCAACTCAAGCGAGGTGGATGGGTCATAGCTGAAGCTGCCATCTGCACTCACGCTCACTGTTGCACCCTTGGCGCTGATGAAGGTTCCAAGCTCACCGTCATTAACGCCTGCCACGCTGAGCACGTCATTGGCATCGACATCGCTGTCATTGGCCAGCAGGTTCAAGCTGCTGACACCGCCCTCGCTGACAGAGGAGGATTCGTCGACAACGACCGGGGCATCATTGAGGCCACTGAGCTCGATGGTGACGGTCGCTGTGGACACATTGTCGGCAAAGTCCGTGACGCTGTAGGTGAAGCTGTCCTGCACCGTGTCCCCTGTATCGAGGGCTTGGGAACCGGAGGCGCTCACAGGATCATAACTCACGTTGCCAAGAGCATCGATGAGCACTGTCGCGCCCAGCGTGCTCTGAGAGTCATGGGCAACAACGGTTAAAGAGGTGCCAATATCGTTTTCCAGCACGTTCAATGCGCCAAGCACCGTATCCTCATCGGTTGCTGCCGTGTCGTCAACAAGCACGGTGGCCGCACCAATTCCAACGCTGAAGAACCCGCTGGCCTCCGCGCCACTATCGCTGTCATCAACAAGTTCAAAGTCAAACCCGTAAGTGCCAGGCTCGTTGCCCGCCGTGAAGGTGATCAATCCGGCATTGATGTCGGCCTGGGTAAATTCCTCCCCAATGACAAGAGCCACTCCGCCTCTGGCCAAGATGCCACCAGTAGGATCACCGGTGATGAAATAGGTTAATGCCTCGGGCTCATCATCGGCATCAACGCTCAAAAGATAACCGGAGGTGATCGTGCCATCCTCGCCGGTAAGCAGGGAGAGCTGCTCATTGACCGCAACCGAAGGGTCATTGGAGGGCACCAGGCTCTTCAGGCTCAGTGCCTGCAGGGAAAGCTGGTTCGGCAGACCCTGGTCAAGGTTACCCAGGCGCGAGGTCAAAAGCTGCACGCTCATGCCCGCATCAAGGGGCAGGATGCCCGCTCCCCAGCTGCCGGAAGTACGGCTGCCGTTGTCACGGTTATACTGGGCACCACGCCCTTGGGGCAGCATGCCGCTGGGGCCGTTGGGGCCGTTAACCTGCCAGCCGTGTAGCGGCACGGTGCGGTCTTGGTTGTCGTTGACCGTATCACTCTGGGTGAAGACATTGGCAAGGAAGAGGTAATTGCCGGCGTCACTTACGGTGACCTCACTTTGACCGCGGTCGTGGCTAAATTTTGAGGGTACTGAAATCTGGTCGGCAAAGGTCGCAGGATCCGGGTTGGCCACATCGTTGATCTCCTGATTGGTGGCATCACCCAGGGCAAGAAATGCCGCTGCATCGGGCAGCTTGACGATATTCAAGGCACTCTGGTCCGCCTTGACTGTCGCCACACTGCCGTTTTCCTTACGCACCTGCAAATTGAGCACCTGGCCGGCTCCCGCCTTGAGCACCATGCCGAGGCTTGCAACGCCCTCATTGGTGTCCTCGTTGCCGCGGATATAAGTGGTGGTTACCGAGCCTGCCACCTCGGCTCCGTCAAGGGTCAAACGCTGCAGATAATTGGTGCGCGTGTTGTTGGTCGCCTTCTGCAGTCCGGTATTGGCAAGCACCAGGTAAAGGCCGTCCTCATTGAAAATCACGCTGCCGCCGTCCACATCGAAGGCCGTCCCCAGCGTTTCGGGCGAGGCGTTGATGTCATAGGCAACCGTCTGGTAATTGGCGTTGTTGGCAAGGGCAACATCGGCACTTCTCTCAAGGTTCAGGTAAGCCCAGCCATCATCCAGCTTGAAGAACTGGATCGCTGTTGAGCCGAGCACCTTGTTGTTGTTGTTGTTGGCACCGTTACGCGCCGGCAAGACAGAGACGTTGGTATTGGTATCACTGCGGCGGGAACGCAGGCTGACCCGCGCATTGTCACTGGGTGAGGTAATGATCGCTCCACCGGAAAGCACCGCCTCGTTGGCGTTGCCGGTGCGGCGGATATAGCCTTGTGAGCGGCCGGCGGCCAATTGCTCGCCAGCAAGGGTCAGCCAGGTCTGGATCTCAGCACGGTTGGCTCCGGCATTGGCCTGAAAGCGCGTGTTATAGAGCACCAGGTGGCGCCCGGCGCTCAATGCGATAAAGGAGGCATCATCCCCGGTGGGATTGAGCTGATAGGTGGCATCGGCCAGGACCTCGGTATCAAAGTCATGAGCAAGGAAAGGGCCGTATCCGCCAGCTGCTGTGGCACGGGTCAGTTCTTCAAGGCCCTCTGCTTCCACGTAGATGGCCGAGTCACCCACGGTGCCGCCGGGGGTCACCTGCGCCAGGGCGGGAGCTGCCGAAAGGGCAAAAAGCCCAAGGACGCTGATTATTTTTGCGAATATGCCGGTTTTTTGGATGTCGTTTTTCATCGTATTAAAAAAGAATGGATTTTGCCCAAGGTGTTAACGCGCCAAAAGGCGATTTCTTGCCCAATAACCAACTCATTGTTAATGAGTGATGGAATGCATGCCCGGCCTGTGCCAAGGCAAAGTGAGGTAAGGTGAGATTAAATGTGGAGTTTAAAAGCTATTGAGCAGGATTTTGTTAACAATCTTATCATATATAAGAGCAAAATCTGCGCTTTGGGTCAAGGCGATTCTGATGGGATTTAGGCCCTGAACCGGAACAGTCGTTCCTGGAAACCAAGGCTGAAAAGCAGGGGTTCCCCCAAGTGATGATCCCCGGCGAGCTGCCATAAAAAAGAACCCCGCCCGAAAACCGGCCTCGAAAGCCGGCCCCGGGCGGGGTGTGAATGTTAAACGGTCTATTTTAACGCGAATTTACTCCGTGATGCTGACCTTGAGGCGGGCAAAGGTGCTGCCCTCCGGCAGTTCAACCTGCAGGGCCTCGACGGCAATGCCGCCGTTGTTGCCGGTGCCGATCACGTTTGCCGCATTGGCACCCGCCTGCCAGTTAAAGGCATTGCCGCCACTGCTGAATTCCGCGGCAATGCTCAAGCCTGCATCGGCATGATCCGCACGCCGGGTGTAGCGCAGGTAATACCTGCCACCTACCTCATGGATGTGCGGTTGGCCGACTGAGGCAAGCGCGTTATTTGCATCAATGGTGATGGTGTCGCCACTGCCGGTTCCCCCGGCATCAAAGCCCAGGGCGAAGTTCTCAAGGTTGGTCAACCCGTTGGGTGCCGCCACGTCGAGGTCTCCCTCGCCATCGCCACTGCCGTCAGCACTGTAGCCGTTGGCAACGCGCCAATCCTCGATTGGCGTCGACGATGAGGTGACCGGGTCAGTTGCCGCGGAAGTGACACTTTCGTTGCTGCCCAGCCCGTCAACGTAGGAAGCACTCACGCTGAGCACTGACCCGACATCGGACGCGGTGAGCTGGTAAGTGGCGCCTGTCGCGCCGTCAACGGTCGCGTTATCGCGGAGCCACTGGTAACTGATCGCCCCGAGACCATCCACGTCATTGAGGTCATTGTCCGCGGTGAGGACCTGGTCCTCCTCCGCTAACCCGGAAATGGTCACCGTGCCCGTGGGTGGGCTGTTGATGATGGTCATGGTTATCGTTCCCCTCACTGGATCGCTGCCGTCCTCGTTATCATCTTCGACTGAGAAGCTCACCTGCACGCTTGCCGGACTGTCGGCATTCGGCACAAAGCTCACTGCAGCAAGGGCCGCGTTGACTGTGATACTTGAGCCGCTCACCGACCATACGCCGGTATCGGCGTTGTAGCTCTCACCGTTGCCGCTGTCGGCACTCAAGGCGCCGTTGGCGGGATCATCCAATGTCAGTGTCGCGGTGATCTCCTGACCCTCGGCGGCGATATTGATCGCGGCACCCTCGCCGGACACGTTATACACCTGCACGAAAGCCACCGGGTTGTCGCCGCCCATCGGCACATACTGGATGTCACGGAAAGTGCCGGCACCGTTGGAAAGCCCGCCCTGACCGTTCACGGTGCTGGTGCCGATGTTGAATGTGCGGTTGCCACGCCAGTTGTTGCGCGCCGCGCGCCCGCTCAGCGCCTGGTTCACCTCAGCGCCTCCGTTTACCGAGTAACGCACGCTGTCGAGATCAAAGATCATTGCCAAGTTCACCTCTTCATCTGCTGCCAGTGCCCCGGTCAGCGGGAACATCACGCTGCCGAAAAGGCCAGCACCATCGGCATCAGCCCAGTCCGTGTCATTGAGGCTGGAGGGGACCGACGCCGCGTTGGTGTTCATCTTGCAGGCAAAGTAGAGTTTGCCGTTGAGCAGGTAAAGGCCGTGGCCGTTGCTCGAGCCGCCATACTCGTAGAGCCTGCGACGGTTCTCTTCTCCGGGAACCTCACTGCCCGCCTCGACATCAGCCGCC
>JAAESJ010000477.1 GCA_024229495.1 Verrucomicrobiaceae bacterium
CTCGTCCCGGAACTTCTGCCACACACTTTCAAAACCGGGATAATTCTCCTCCCTATGATGACTGTCGACTCCAGGAAAAAGACACACAGCATAGCCACGGTCCAAAGCATCCTCGGCCCAATAACGCTGGTAAAATCTGGGAGCAGTGAGGAGCAAAGGAAAAGGGCCTTCTCCTCTCGGGGACCAGAGATCCATATCAAAGGAGGCCCGGTTCGGAGTAGCTAAGGTGATCGTGATCCTGCGCCTAATGGAGTCCTTATCACCCTGCACCTCTGAGATCATTTCAGTCTTCATTATTTTCGGAACTTTTTCCGGAAAAGTCCCAATGAAATACTTAACGAGGAGATCCCTGATCTGCTCGCGGCGCTGATCCCATTCTGCCAATGACTTAACTCTTTTCCCGTCAGAAAAATGCAAGAGGGACGGTAACGCCGCCTCGGACCCCTCAGCACACAAAACCGTCAGCCTCCCAAAAATGATCAGAACGAACGCCAAGCACTGGAATGAACTCTTCAAGAATGCCTTGTAACACCTTAAAAAGGCCTTAACAAGCCAATCCTGAGCCCACTCCCTCATCACAATTTGAAAAAGTTAAAGAAAAATCTAAGGATCTCCCCACCCGTAGCGTTATATTTAAGTAAATCTTAAAAAATAATGAGATCAATTATCCCTCTTATCCTTACCTTCTTTGTTTTTTCACTGATCAGTAACGCTGAAGAACAATCCATCAATGATGTCCGGAAAAAAGCAAGCAAGCTGCAAAAGGACGGGAACTGGAAAGAGGCCTTTGAAGCTTATCAGGGACTACTCCTTGGAGAAGGCAATTCAGGATCCGCCGCTGCCGGGGACTTGGACAATGCGTGGAGATGCCTAAACAGGACCGGCCAGATTCAGGACATTGACAAGTTCATTGACAGTGTGACCCAAAAATATCCCAAAGATTGGAGGATACTCGCCAGCGCAGCAAAAATATACATGGGGATGCAGCACATGGGCTATATGATCAGTGGTGAGTTTAAGCGCGGACATCACCGAGGAGGAGGAAAGTACGTAACCGCTTACGAGCGGGACAGGGTCAAGTCTCTTGCCCTCATGGAACAGGCCATGAAATCCTCGGAAGGAGAAGAGGATAAGACTGCACTTGGGAATTTCTATCTTGAATTTTCAAATTCGATACGCAGTAACCGGGGCAATAGTGAGTCCTGGAGACTTCAGAATCTCACCGACTTCAAGAAAATACCTGACTTCCAGGAAGGTGGTTATTACAGGGCCCGCAACGTAGGGACCCCAGTCAATGAGGACGGGAGCCCGGTCCTATACTCTCTCCCGTCAGCCTGGGACGAAGCAAAAAATGACGGACAACGTTGGAGGTTCCTTCTCACCGAAGCAGGTGAAATCTCCCCTGCTCTGGCAGGCAATGCCAAGTATCAATGGATCTCATTCCTGCGTAATCAGTTCGGCGTCCAGACAATGCAACAGTGGGGATTCGGAGGATTCTTTGGACGGCACAGCCCTGATCAGGGAAAGAAGAACGAGAGCGGAACGTACGAACTTCATACACTGAAGGAAAATGAAACGATCGCCCGCCTCGCGACCGGGGTCAAAAGGATCACCTTACCTGATGAGCACAATCATATCACTCAGTTAAAGCAGGTCGCAGCACTGGACGATAAGAGCTTCGCTGAAAGGGCAACTAATGATCTTGCTTCTATCTTTGAAAACAGGAGGCAATATCCTGAAGCGGCCAAGTACTGGCAACAGAGCATCGAAAAGTTCGGTCCTGGGGGCAAGAACAAATGGAAAGTGGACCGATTGAATCAGATCCTTGATAACTGGGGACGCTTTGACGGAACACAAACTCATCCGGCAGGTGAAAAGCCTTCTCTTGGATTCGTTTTCCGTAACGGTGAAGAGGTTAAATTTGAGGCATTCACTATCGATGTAAGAAAACTACTCGAAGACGTTAAGTCTCATCTAAAAAGCAACCCCAGCCAGATCGATAATTCTCAGGTCAATATAGGAAACATCGGTTATAGCCTGATCAATGATAAGATGAAAAAGTACGTCGGCGAAAGCATTGCTGACTGGGAACTTCGACTCGAACCAAGAGGAAATCACTGGGACAAAAGGATCGATATCGTAACTCCTCTGACTAAGCCAGGCGCCTACCTTCTCAAGGCTAAAATGACAAACGGAAACACCTCCAACATCATTGTTTGGGTCTCAGACACCGCGATCGTTAAAAAGCCCCTCGACAAGAAATCTTTCTACTTCGTCGGTGACGCTCTGAACGGAACCCCGATCGAGAAGGCCAATGTCGAGTTCTTCGGGTACCGGGTCGATTACCTGAAAAGGAATAAGATTCTGCAGCCCAAACGCCGATACAATGTGATCACTAAACAGTTCGCCGAATTCACCGACAAGCAGGGCCAAATCATGCTGGGGGCTGACAGGATGCCAAACCAGATGCAGTGGCTCATCACCGCGACCACTGATGATGGAAGGTTCGCTTATCACGGATTCTCAGGCGTGTGGTATAACCAGATCCATGACCAGACATACAATACGACCAAAGCCATCTTCATCACTGACAGACCAGTTTACCGACCCAATCAGGAAGTAAATTTCAAGGCCTGGGTCCGGCACTCACAATACGATAAGGAAGATAAGAGCCAGTTCGCAGGAAAAGAATTTAACATCCTGATTAGTAACCCAAAGGGTGAGAAAATTTACGAAAAACAGTTAAAGGCGGACCAGTACGGCGGATTCACGGACAAGATCACATTGCCGGAAAATGCCACTCTGGGCGTGTACCGCATCAATATCCTGCATCAGGGAAGGCACATGGCCCACGGCGGCAATACTTTCAGAGTCGAGGAGTATAAGAAACCTGAATTTGAGGTGACAATAGATTCTCCTTCGAAGCCGGTAATGCTCGGCGAGAAAGTCCCAGCAAAGGTCACGGCTAAATATCTTTTCGGGGCCCCGGTCCAGAACGCGACCGTTAAATACAAGGTCATGCGCAGCGAACATGACGGCAGATGGTTTGCTCCCATGCCCTGGGACTGGTTCTACGGTTCTGGTTACTGGTGGTTCAGTTACGACTATGACTGGTACCCTGGATGGAGAAACTGGGGCTGCAGGAGACCCACTCACTGGTGGTGGCCCAGAGGCAACATGCCCCCAGAAGTTGTCCTGGAGAGCGAAGTTGAGATCGGAGCCGACGGGACCGTCGAAATTGAAATCGACACTGCCCTGGCCAAAGCCATGCACGGCGACATCGATCATAAATATTCAATCACGGCCGAGGTACGTGACGAGTCCAGAAGAACCATCGTCGGCAGTGGGTCCGTTCTCGTGGCCAGAAAACCA
>JAAESJ010000478.1 GCA_024229495.1 Verrucomicrobiaceae bacterium
ATCATGGTGGTATGGGAGTCAGTTCCCACGAGGGTGTCCGGCATCCAGATACCCTCCTCCTCCCTGGCCACCGAGGCTATCCACTCTAGGTTGATCTGATGCACTATCCCCCGTCCGGGGGGGACGGCACGGAAACTGTCGAGGCTTTGCTGCCCCCACTTCAGGAACTTGTAACGCTCCATGTTCCTCTTGTATTCCATCTCAAGATTCCTCTCACGGGCGTCCGGGAAGAGGCCGGAGTAGTCGACCTGCACCGAGTGGTCGACGACTAGGTCGACCGGAACCTGTGGGTTGACTGCCTTGGGATCTCCCCCCAGGCCGACCATGGCATCCCTGAGGGCCGCGATATCAACCACTGCTGGGACCCCCGTGAAATCCTGCAATATCACCCTACTGGGGCTGAATGGAATCTCGGCGGGAACCATGTCAGGAGACCATCCTGCTATTCTCTTCACATCGTCCTCGGTAACTAAGAAGCCGTCGCACTTCCTTAGTGCGGCCTCCAACAGGCACCTGATGGTGAAGGGGAGGGATTCGAGATTGCAGATGCCCTGTCTCTCCAAAGCTCCGAGGTCGAAGAAGGCCCCATCTTTACCCCCAACGGTCTCGAAAGAGGCGTGGGC
>JAAESJ010000479.1 GCA_024229495.1 Verrucomicrobiaceae bacterium
CGGCAGAGGGTGTGCCTGATGCCAACGGCTGGAATTATGGATGGTATGATTACGCCGCAGACGGGGATAAAACCTATAACCATGATACGGATTTCCAGCAGTTTGCTGACGGGCAGAGCCGTGGTAACGGCTTTGGCGTTGTTCCCGGGAATGCACCCTGGACCGGTGTGTATGCCGATAATAGCGGACACCCCCAGGGTAACGCCACAGAGCAGTGGGCCATTCGCCGCTATACGGTGGAAGAGGGGACACCTGCTAACGTTGCCCTTACCTGGTCCCTGGCTGCGCAGAACACGGGAGGCTCAGGCACGACGCTGCATGTTTTCCGCAACGGCAATCAGGTTGCCACGGGCACGACGAGGGCAGCAGCCGGCGTGAGTGGAACAGTATATATGAATGACATTGCTGTTGGCGATGTCTTTGACTTTGCTCTTTCCCCTGTAGGGGATGACGGAAGCCGCTCGGAAGGCTCGGATGGTTCCTACTTTGGCGGCGTGTTTACCACTCCTGTCTTGATCGAGTCACTGGGGATTGTTGCCGATACGCGTGCGGATTTCAGCGGCGTGCAGGGTGAGGGTGGCTGGACGTATGGTTACCTTGAG
>JAAESJ010000480.1 GCA_024229495.1 Verrucomicrobiaceae bacterium
CCGCTGAAATCCGCACGCGTATCGGCAACAATCCCCAGTGACTCGATCAAGACAGGAGTGGTAAACACGCCGCCAAAGTAGGAACCATCCGAGCCTTCCGAACGGCTTCCGTCATCCCCTACAGGGGAAAGAGCAAAGTCAAAGACATCGCCAACAGCAATGTCATTCATATATACTGTTCCACTCACCCCGGCTGCCGTCCTCGTCGTGCCCGTGGCAACCTGATTGCCGTTGCGGAAAACATGCAGCGTTGTTCCCGAGCCTCCCGTGTTATCCGCAGCCAGGGACCAGGTAAGGGCAACATTACTGGGAGCCCCCTCTTCCACCGTATAGCGGCGAATGCCCCACTGCTCTGTGGCGTTACCTTGGGGGTGCCCCTTGTTGTCGGCAAAAACACCGGTCCAAGGTGACCCGCTAGCAGCAACGCCAAAGCCGTTACCACGGCTCTGCCCGTCAGCAAACTGCTGGAAATCCGTATCATGGTTATAGGTTTTATCCCCGTCTGCGGCGTAATCATACCATCCATAATTCCAGCCGTTGGCATCAGGCACACCCTCTGCCG
>JAAESJ010000481.1 GCA_024229495.1 Verrucomicrobiaceae bacterium
ATCGGTAAATGCCCTGTCATGAAGGTGGCAGGACGCGCAAGAGAGAGAACCGTCCCGCGAAAGCCGTGTGTCACTGAAAATCCTGCGCCCAAGGGTCACCCGGCTGATTAAAAGAGGATTATCCAGAGGCAATCCGGGAAGAGGAAAGGTTGCCGCCATCTTAAAGGGAAAAGGCCGGGGATCAACAGGCAGGTAAAGCGGGCGTTTTTTGGGCGCCGCAGCTGGAAGGCCTCCCGAGGTGTTGATATTCCGCACCCGGAAGGCGCCCGGAAGATTGGCAGCCAGCGCAGCTGCCAGCACATCATCCTTGCGGGAATGTGTTGATGCCCCATCCTTGCCGAAGATGATCGGGCGGGGAGCTGCCAGCAGGGAAGTAATATCAAAATCAATGTCAATCCCAGTGGCTGAGTTGAGATCCAGTCGCGCCTGCAGGTTTACCACCGTCCGGTTAGCGCTCCTGGCAAAGTGCAATGTATAACCGCGACGAGTGCCGGCAGCCCGGTAATGCCCCTCGATTGCCAGGAAGATATACCCCCCTTGCCAACTCCAGTGCAGCTTGTTAAGCGCAGGGTTCAGGGGATGCCCTGCCGGAAATGATGCGGGGTCGGAATTGTTGGTATCCTCCGGGAGTCCAATAGCAAACCGCAATGCGATATACCGGCCAGGAGGAACGTGCTGTACCCGGAAGGCATTGCGCCGCTTGAAGGCATCAATCCATGCCGCCTCAAACTCAGGCTCCACCCAGGTTCCATCCGGGCGCTGGAAAGCAAGTCCGCTGATCAGGTAACTGAGCCGGGAAACCGAGAATTTCTCCTTCCCGGATTTCGTATATCGCAATGAATCAAGCGACAAGGGCTGCCCAACAGCCACAGGACGAATCCTGACATCCACCGGCACAGCGCCGGAACGTTGCTGCATAAAAAGGACGGCTAAAATGATCACACACAGCAATTGCATATTTCGCGGGACAATCATTGATGAGGATAAAGCCCGGCTTACGAATGAGGAGCATACTGAAGGATCGGTAATCCAGAAGGGTTCCCGGCGCAGCCGGTCCAGCGGATCATCGTCGCAGCAACTAGCGGGGCGCATACCAGTAGTCGTCTTCTCCTGCACTGATGCCGTCGGAAAACTCCTCATCAGGCCCGGCGGACTGGATTGCATAGCGATCATTGGAGAAAAAATAGCGATAGGGTGTCTTCCAGGGGTCAATGAAACGTCCTTCCTCGTCGCGCCGTTCATGTCTGTAGAATGCCTTGGCTTCCCCCTCCCCGGCCAAGGCCTTCGCCACCGAGCGCGCGCCTGAGGATGGCCACTTGTTGTTCTCCTGATAATATTCCTCAAGAGCACCACCGATCCAGCCTAATTCCGACTTTACCGCCCTTGTGTCTTGATGGTTGTGAAATAAAGGGAAAATAAAGATCCCGAAAATAATGAGAATCACAATCGCCAGTGCCAGGCGATTGACAATTGAGTTCACTCCCTTGATGAATTTCTGCAAAACCGGGACAAACCTATATACGTCTTGGCTCGACCGCAAGGCAGGCCTTCACGGTATATCGCATCACATGTGGACTAGCTGGTCCGCCTTACTCCGATTATTCCGGGTCAATTGCCTCAATCTCGGCCTGCTCAGTACCAGGGTCATCCGGCCCGGGCGTAAACTCAGGCACACTATCCGCACGTGAACCTGTTTGATCGCGGTCAGGCTTGCGTGGGACTGCTGGTTTGCGCGGAACTTCTGGCCGCCCGGGGGCATCAATCGCGGAATCAACAATCTTAAGGTAGCCTCCTGCCTGTCGGTAATACCAGACTGTCCGGTAAACTCTGCCGTCAAATCCCGAGAGTATCACCTTGCCAACCACGTTACCCCTGACATCCTTCGCCGTGAGGCTCCACACCGGTTCATCGCTGAACTCCTTGCTGCGCAATTTATAGTCCACGGAATCAAATCCAATCCTGGCCGCTGTCGCCTCACGGATAAGGAGATTGAAAGCGGCAGGAGAGTCGATCTTGAGCTTCCCTTCGGCAATGAAGCCAAGCGGCAGCAGTTTAGGGTAAAACTCCTTGTTCTCTCCTTCATCAGTAGCACGAACATCCCCGACCCACATCGTGCGCAATCTTGACCTGCTGCGTTCATCGCGAACAACGATCCACCATTCACGTGGTTGACTCTGTCCACGGCGGCCTTTCATCTCCACGATATTCTCAATAACAGCGGTACCATGCTTGGCTGCGACACGATCAAGGGCAACACGCGCAGGCATCCCCCGCCGGTCATCCTGGGACATAGCCGATGAAACAGGGCAAATAACTGCCAGCATCAATGATAGGGCGATTGTTCTCATTATCCTCAAATATTAAATAATTAACGACAGGTGCCACGAGAATCTTTGGTTTAAATGCAAAAAACCATCAGTTTTCCCGGGTAGCCGGAAAAAAAACTACCCCTTACAGGGGCAGTCGGTCACAATCGGTCACAGTGCCTGAACAAACTCTCATTGGCGCGATTGAACGCGTCACCTTCCACAACGAGGAAAATGGATATTGCGTATTACGCGTAAAGCCAAAGGACAAGTCCACATTGGTCACGGTCGTTGGAAACTGCCCCGCTCCCAAGTCAGGGGAACAATTGGTAGCCTCTGGAGAATGGCACGAGGATGAAAATTACGGCTCACAGTTCCGCGCGGAGGAGATCACCACCTCTGAACCGGGAACCCTTGTCGGGATCGAACGTTACCTCGGCAGCGGGCTCATCGAAGGCATCGGGCCTGTGTATGCCAAGAAGATGGTCGCGAAATTTGGTGCGGAGATATTTGACGTTATCGACAAGCGCTCAAGGCAGCTTGAGGAAATTGACGGCATTGGCTCCAAGCGGCGGAAGGAAATCAAGGAATCCTGGCAAAAACAAAAAACGGTCCGCCAAATCATGGTGTTCCTTCACCAGTATGGCATCAGCACAGCGCGGGCAGTGCGGATCTACAAGACCTACGGTGAGCAGAGCATACGCCAGTTACGCAAAAACCCCTATCAACTGGCACATGATTTGCACGGAATAGGGTTCAAGACCGCAGACAAAATTGCCGCCAAACTCGGTGTCCAGTCAGATACCCGGGAGCGTATCTCAGCAGGCTTGGAGTACGTCATGACCAGTGCCATCGGCAATGGCCATTGTGCACTTCCCGAGCAGGAACTCATTGATTCCTCTACCGAGTTGCTGGGCATCCCTGACGGGAAAGTGTCAGATGTCCTGGAAATGGAAATCCGTGCCAAGCGAATGGACCGCGACACGGGAGAGAAAAGTTCGCTGATATTCCTCCCTTACCTGTTGCAAGCCGAACAACAAGTCGCCGAGCGAATCAAGGAACTAGCCCTAAAACCGCCAGACTATCCCGATATCGACTTCACAAAGGCCATGGCATGGTGCGAGAAGAAAATCGGATACACCCTGGGAGATGGGCAACAACAAGCCATCCAGTCGGCATTGCAGCAGCGAATGCTGATCATCACCGGGGGACCCGGCGTTGGTAAAACCACAATTATAAATACCGTGCTGATGATCCTCCGCGCCAAGGGGATAACACCTGTGCTATGTGCACCAACCGGGAGGGCAGCAAAACGCATGGGAGAAAGCACCGGACTTGAAGCGAAGACCATCCACCGCTTGCTCGAATACCAATCGCCACAAACCGGCTTTGCGCGCACCCGGGAAAATCCACTAGCAGGTGACCTTTTCGTTATTGATGAAGCCTCAATGATCGACCTGCCGCTGATGGCGGCTTTATTAAATGCCCTGCCCGAGCAGGCACATCTCCTGATGATTGGTGATGTCGACCAATTGCCATCGGTTGGGCCTGGCAACGTGCTGGCGGACCTGATCGAGAGTGATGTGGTGCAGGTTGCACGGTTAAACGAGATTTTCCGGCAAGCTGCCGAAAGCCGTATCATCCAGGCCGCTCACGACATCAACAATGGTCAAGCTCCCGTGGAATTCACTTCCGGGGCAACCCCCTCAGCCAAATCAGATTTCTTCTTTATTGAACGCAATGACCCGGAAAATGCGGCAACCATGATCATCAAGTTACTGCGCGAACAAATTCCGGAAAAGTTCGGCCTGGATCCGGTAAATGACGTGCAGGTACTCACCCCGATGCATCGTGGAAGCCTCGGCACCCAGTCACTGAACCGAAGGATTCAAGATGCTCTCAATCCTGCAAACGAAGCAACCTTTGAGGTTGAGCGGTTCGGCTCATGTTTCCGCACCGGTGACCG
>JAAESJ010000482.1 GCA_024229495.1 Verrucomicrobiaceae bacterium
ACTGCCCGCCTCGACATCAGCCGCCACCGGCGTGAACTTGATCGCCAGCGAAAAGCCGGGGTTGAGATCCGGGGTAACCGCCGAGGTGAAGCTCTTGGTGGTGTCCACTGCCGGGTAGTCGATGAAGGCCACGGCATCGGTGGTAATGCCGGCAGTCGAGATACTCTCGTTGCCGTCACTGACCACGATGTCGCCGATGGCCACACTGGCATCAGCCGAGGTGTAGTTGATCGTCTGGTCCGAGTTGGTCGCCACCGGTGCCAGGTTCTTCACAAAGAAGACCGAGTTATCATCCGAGGTGCTCGCGCCACTCGGGGCGCCTGCGTCACCAACACGGTTGGCTGCTCCCTCAGCAAGCGAGGCCACCACGCTGCCGTTGCCGCTCATGCCGGTAACCGCAATGTTGTAGCTTTCAGGTCCCCCGGTGAGCGTCGCCACCAGGTTGCCGGCAGCACTGCTGCCGCTTAAATCCACATCCGAGCCCTCAAGCCCCTCGACCGCCTCGCTGAAGACTGCCGTGAAGTTGATGGTTTCAACACTGGTCG
>JAAESJ010000483.1 GCA_024229495.1 Verrucomicrobiaceae bacterium
AAGCAGGATCATCAGGAGACCACTGAGGATGATTGCCGTTGCCATGACCCACATGATATACTCGGTTTCACCGGTTGGATTACCGGCATTGTCCATTACCGGCTGTTGAGCCAGTGCCATGGCGCTCAGGATGGAGTCAAATGAGAAGACCAGATTCATGAGCACAATCGTGAAGATAACAAGGCCTGCAGACTTACCGGAATGCTTTTCCTTGCCGCCACCAAGGGCATTGCTCCCAATCATGTGGAAGATCTCCTTAATGGCGGTGTAGATGATGAAAATACCACCAAGCAGCACGATCACGCTCTCCAAATTGAAGCTGCCCTCGATAAAACCCGACCAGGCAAGGTTGAGGAACGGGTGCGTGAACATTGCGATTACCTTGGTCAAAAGGAAGAGCAGCACGATGCGCGCAATGACGGCCACGGCGATGCCCATCTTGCGCACGTATGCCTGTTTGTCGGCAGGGGCCCGTTTTGATTCCAGGGAGATGTAAAGCAGGTTGTCAAAGCCGAGCACTGCCTGAAGGAGCAGCAGCATCAATAACGTCAGGAGATGTTGCAGGATTTCCATTGTCGATATGATAATAGGGAATTAAATCGCAAAGACAGCCGACTGGCCAGCATTTCTCAGCCGACTTGTGCCTTGGCCTTTTCCCAGGCTGTTTCCATGTCTGCTGTTTGGGCTTCCTCGGCATTGGTGCCTTGCTCCTCGAGCAGCTTTTCGAGTTCATCAAAGCGCCGGATAAATTTTTCGTTGGCGGCTGCCAGCAAGGTTTCTGATTCCATGCCAAGCTTGCGTGCAAGGTTTGTAACTGCGAACAGGACATCACCGAGTTCCTCCCCGAGGGATGCATCATCCGCTCCGGGGTTGCCTTCCCTAAGCACTTCCTCGACCTCGTCGATCTCTTCACGAATTTTTGGGATAACGGCCTCTGCGTTCGGCCAGTCAAAACCAACTTTCTCGACTTTTTTCTGGATTTTCCCTGCTTTCATAAGGGAAGGCATACCTCCCGGCAAGTCGTCCAGAAGGCGTCCTTGTGAGTTACCCTTTTCACTACCCTTGATTTTTTCCCACTGCCTTAAAACGCTTTCACTGTCCTCAGCCTGGCTGTCACCGAAAACATGGGGGTGGCGCCGCACCAGTTTCTCGGAAACATCGTGCGCGACATCCTCCATGACGAATTGCCCGGTTTCTGAAGCGATTTCACATTGCATGACAACCTGTAGCAGGAGATCACCAAGCTCTTCCCTCATGTGCTCGACATTACCGCTGCGTACTGCATCAGCTGCCTCGTAGGCCTCCTCGAGGATGTTCGGGATAAGGCTTTGCTGGGTTTGTTCAATATCCCATGGGCAGCCGCCCGGAGAGCGCAGGATATTGACGATTTTTCGCAAGCGATCAATGGCCGGGAGGCTCGAGTCTGGTGGTGTATGCATTAGGTGCATATAGCAGAGGCTTGGGCATATTTCCAATATGACTCAGAAAGCTTTTCCGGATGGGTAATCGGGTGTATCACAGTGATACTTATGGAATCCTCTGATATCGGACATGCGCGGATTAGGCAATGGGTTGATGGCATCGCTGCAATATGTAAGCCGGATACGGTCTATTTCTGTGATGGGTCGGATGATGAATACCGGCGATTATGTGACGGGCTGGTGGAGTCAGGCACGTTTTCGAGGCTTAACGAAGTGAAACGGCCGGGATCTTTCCTGGCACGGTCGGATCCGGATGATGTTGCCCGTGTTGAGTCCCGCACTTTCATATGCAGTCGTCGCGAGGTGGATGCTGGGCCAACGAATAACTGGTGTGATCCGCAGCAAATGCATGCCACTTTGCAGCCTCTTTTTGAGGGATGCATGCAGGGGCGCACGATGTATGTGATACCATTCTGCATGGGGCCTCTGGACTCGCCATTGGCACAGGTCGGCGTGGAAATTACTGATTCCCCTTATGTGGTCGTAAACATGCGTATTATGGCCAGAGTTGGGAGACAGGTCTGGGCAAAGCTTGGAACTTCGGGAGATTTTATTCCTGCTGTCCACAGCGTTGGGCACCCGCTTGCAGATGGTGAAGAGGATGTCCCCTGGCCTTGCAACAGGACGAAATATATTGTGCATTTTCCGGAGGAGCGCTCAATTTGGAGTTATGGCAGTGGCTATGGTGGCAATGCCCTGCTTGGCAAGAAATGCCTGGCACTGCGCATTGCCAGTTCCATGGCGAGGGAGGAGGGCTGGATGGCGGAACACATGCTTATACTGGGTTGCCAGTCGCCTGACGGGGACAAGACATACGTTGCCGCGGCTTTTCCAAGTGCCTGCGGCAAGACCAATTTCTCCATGATGATTCCGCCCGAGCAATATGAGGGCTGGAAGGTTACCACAGTGGGTGATGATATTGCCTGGTTGAGGCCAGGCGCCAACGGCAGGCTTTATGCAGTTAACCCGGAGGCCGGATATTTCGGGGTGGCACCCGGAACCTCAGAGAAGTCGAATCCCAATGCAATGGCGGCATTGGCCAAAAATACGATCTTTACCAACGTGGCGCTTACCGGGGATGGGGATGTCTGGTGGGAGGGCATGAGTGAGGAAGCTCCTGCAGGACTGATTGACTGGAAGGGCAGGGAATGGTCGCCCGAGCTCGGGGAACCTGCAGCACATCCGAATTCGAGGTTCACTGCTCCTGCTGACCAGAATCCCGGCATTGATCAAGACTGGCAGAAACCTGAAGGCGTACCCATTGATGCCATTATTTTTGGTGGACGCCGTCCGGCCACCATGCCCCTGGTTTACCAGACCTTTAACTGGACGCATGGCGTATACGTTGGTGCGACTGTAGGCTCAGAGACTACTGCCGCCTCAGAGGCAACGACAGGCGTTGTAAGGCGTGACCCGATGGCAATGTTGCCCTTTTGCGGATATAACATGGGCGATTATTTTCAGCATTGGATTGAGATGCGTCGGCACATCCGATATCTGCCTCGGATCTTCCATGTAAACTGGTTTCGGAAGGGTGAGGATGGATCGTTCCTATGGCCGGGATTTGGTGAGAACATGCGTGTGCTGCAATGGATCATTGAGCGTTGCAGGGGCAGGGTTGCGGGGCATGAGACACAGATTGGCTGGATTCCCCATTGGGAGGATTTTAATACACAGGGGCTGGATGGGTTCTCCAGGGCGCAGTTCAATCTTGTCATGAAAATTGACCCGGAGGAATGGCGACATGAATTTCTCTCGCAGGGGGAGTTATACCTCAAGCTTCATGATCACCTGCCAAAGGAACTGGTCTTCCAGCGCGAGCTACTTGCCTGTCGACTTTAGCGCTGACCGGAGAGCAGGGAGCCGATGGAACCATATTTATGACGGGTTCCAGCTTGCAGATTTTGCAAATGTGACCACCTTTTCCAAACCATGGGAAGAGCATTTGAATACCGCCGTGCGGCGAAGGAAAAACGTTGGGACAAGATGTCCAAGGTTTTCCCCAAGCTGGCCAAGTCAATTACCATGGCCGCGAAGGCCGGTGGTACGGATCCGGAAATGAATAGTGCACTGCGCACTGCCATCTCCAATGCCAAGGCAGAGAATATGCCGAAGGATAATATCGAGAAGGCGGTCAAGCGTGCTTCCGGCAAGGATGCTGCCACTTTTGCGGAGATTAATTATGAGGGAAAGGGGGCACACGGTTCGTTGATCTTTGTGGAGACGGCTACCGACAATAGCAACCGCACAGTGGCTAATCTTAAACTTACCTTCAATAAGAACGGCGGCGAACTGGTTCAGACAGGATCCCTGGAGTTTATGTTTGCCCGCAAGGCGGTTATTCAATTTGATAAAGAGCAATCAATGGACATGGATGAAATTGAACTGGAGTTAATCGACCACGGACTTGAGGAGCTCTCCGTGAATGATGCGACCGTCTATATCCAGGGGGATTTCACAGCATTTGGAACCCTTACCTCGGCCGTGGAAAAACTGGATATAGCCAACTTCAAGGCAAACCTGCAACGCATTCCCACATCGCCTATTGAGCTCAGCGAGGAGCATATTAAGGATGTTGAAGCGTTGATCGACAAGCTTGAGGACGATGAGGATGTTCAGGCGGTCTTTACCAATATAGCCTGACCTTTCCGCAAGGATTTTCCAGGTTGGGGCGGAGGTTACAGGGGGGACTGCAGGCGATCAGTCATCGATAATTTCCGCTTCAATGACCGAGTCGTCATCAAATTTAGCGGCAGGTTTATTGCTTGCAGGGGTTCCGGAAAACTGTGCGCCTGCATTGAATGAGCTGCCAAAGCGCTTGCGAAAGCCGGTTCGCAATGCCGGGATCATGAGGGCGCAACCGAGGGTGTCGGTCAATAATCCAGGGATGATCAACAGCACCCCTGCAAGAATGATGAGCATGCCATCAAGGACTTCCTCATGGGGTAAGCGCCCCTCGCTCATGGCAGCCTGTGCCCGCTGCATGTTATAGGCTCCCTGGGCTTTGGTTAATCTGGTCCCGATAATGGCGGTGAGGATGATGATTCCGAGCGTGGCAGGAAGGCCGATTCGTGCCCCCACCTGAATTAACAGCATGAGTTCGATAACAGGAACAACGATGAACAGGATGAGGAATTTGGGAAACATTGGTTGTCTTGCTACCTGGATCTATCGGGAAGCTTCTTTGATTAACTGGTACAATTCAGCAACGATGTTGGGATTGTTTTTTGCAAGGTCGTTTGTTTCGCCGATGTCAGTGAGCAGGTCATAGAGTTCAGGCGCAACTTCCGGGTTATTGATAACGAGTTTCCAGTGCGTCTTTCGCAAGGCCTGTTTTTTCCCGTATTTCCAGAATAGATAAGGATGGGATGCCTGTTTTGCTTTCTGGCTAAGCAGGGTGGGAACAAAGGAAACACCATCAGTTTTTTCGGGCCTTTTGATGCCGGCCAACTCGCAGGCGGTGGGCAACCAGTCCCAGAAGGCCAGTGGTTCTGCAGAACTGCCCCCGGCAGCTATCTTTCCTGGCCAGGAAGCGATTGTCGGGACCCGTATACCGCCTTCGTAAAGGTCGCGCTTGTATCCCCTTAACGGTCCGTTTGAGTTAAAGGTTTCATGTTTATGGCCACCTTCAGAATGAGGGCCATTATCGGAGGTGAAGAACACCAAGGTATCCTTGTCCAGTTGAAGCTCCTTCAGCAGCGCGATTAATTTCCCCACATCATTGTCCATGTGGGTGATCATCGCAGCTGCGCCCTTTTTGGTATCCGGCCATTTCTTGGACGCATAGATTCCATGATCCGGAATCTCCATGCCGTTGCCGGTGGCTCTGCCTCCCTCGTTGTTGGCATGGGGAATGGTCCAGTGGATATGTAGCAGGAAAGGGTGTGCACGGTTTTTGCGCACAAAGTCCAGCGCTTCTGCGGTAATCAGGTCATGAGAGTAGGTGCTGCGAGTTTTTGCAACCCGCCCTCGGTCTTCCGGTTTACCGGTAAGCACATTGCCCTTCAGTGCTACGCGTTCTGTGTTCCGCCATAAATGAGTGGGATAGTAATTGTGGGCTTGCCCCTGATCCAGGTAGCCGAACCAGAAATCAAAACCGTTTTCATTAGGATGTCCGCTGGTTCCAGTGCCGCCCATCGCCCACTTGCCGACTCCTCCCGTGGCATACCCCTTCTCCTTGAGCAATTCCGCCACGGTTATGTCTTCAGGCTTGAAGCGGTATTGGGCATTGGATGAAATGGGGGTATGGCCCATGTGTTTTCCAGTCCACAGGGCAAGGCGCGAAGGTCGACAAACTGTATTGCCTGCGTAGTAGCTGGTAAATTTCATGCCCTCCCTGGCCAGCTTGTCCAGATGCGGGGTCTTGATCGTCTTTTGCCCGAAGCACCCGAGGTCACCGTAACCGAGGTCATCGGCCATTATGTAGATAAGGTTGGGCAAGCGGGATTCTTTTGCCCTCGCATTGTGATTGTGTGTCAAGAGCAACAGACAGGTTGCAATTGCCAGAGTAAATGAGATGTGCATGGCTTGATATTTTATGAAACAGTGGGCAATGTAGCGGAGTTGTCACGCTCTCTTTAGTGAAGTGAGCGTGTTTTTCTTATTACATTTTTCCTGAGCGCAGATTACAGGCGATAATAACATGGTTAGTGTGACTTTAAAGCCTTTAGGGTTTCCCTCATTTCCGCGTTGATTTGATCCACACTTAAACACAAGCAGGTTCCGAAAGAGATTATGAGGCCGACGACCAAGATTGCCGGGACCGTCACCCCGGATGGAACAACGTTCCGGTTGTATGCGCATGATGGCGAGTTCTATCTTTACATGGATGAGCGCCAGGTGATGAGCACGACATTGACACATTCCGAGTTGTTACTCGCCGATGTCGGTTGTGATTTCCGCGCGAAGAGAAAAAACCCGAGGATCCTGATTGGTGGATTGGGGTTGGGATACAGTCTGAGGCGCTGTCTGGAACTTACTGGGAGCAGGGCCATCATCGAGGTTGCCGAGTTGTTGCCTGAAATTGTGCGATGGAATCGTGAATGTCTTGATGGGCTTAATGATGGATTGCTTAATGACCCGCGAACAAGGATCGTGGAAGACGATGTTTACTCCTGCATTCGTGATGCTGCTGAAAGCTCATCTTGTTACGATGTCATCCTTCTTGACGTTGACGATGGGCCATCATCGTTAATTCAGTCACAGAACGTGCAGATTTATCGTCATGAGGGTTTGATGACCATTAAGCGTGCCTTGAAGCCTGGAGGCAGGGCAGCGTTCTGGACGGCCACGATAGAGCCGGGCTTGCTGCGCGACTTGCGCCGTGCAGGGTTCAGAACCGAGGAGATTCCGGTAGCCAAGCACCCGCGGGCCAAACGCAAGGATCACCGCATTTATCTTGCCGAGAGAGATGACTGAAGCCTTCAGGAACAAAACGGTTATCAGTGAGCGCCCAGCTGCTTGCTAACTTGTCGGAATTGCCTGTCATGAGTCAAATCTTCCGGTGCCAAGCTTTCTTTGGCGTTTCCCTTTTTTCAGGGGGAGGGTATTTTTTCTTCTTGCTCGGTGCCCGCGGGGTGTAAAATCTTTGGGAGCAGATTAAAAGGCATAAAACCGGTTTTTCTGTTATTATCTTGATAGCAATGAGATTTCTCTGGAAGCGACTATCGGCACTCGGGTTGTTCTTGCTTGCAGGATGTGCGGGCGGAACTGCGAGGGAGCAAGCTGATCCCGGAGAGCATGAGGGCTTGGCAGTTTACCGTAAGCACTGCATTGATTGCCATGGAGAGAATGGGGAAGGTAATGCCATCGAGGAAGTTGATGCCCTCTATGGACAACGCTCGGTCGCGTCTCTTGCCAGGTTTATTGAGCGGAATATGCCGGAGGATGAACCGGAACTGTGTGTTGGCAAGGAGGCACACTCGGTTGCTCAATATATTCACGACGCATTTTATTCACCGGATGCGCGCAAGCGTCTGGGCATCCAGGATAGCCCCAAGATTGCAATCTCGCGGATGACGGAAGCCCAGTATCGCAATGTCATTGCAGACCTTGTTGCCAGCATGAATCCGCGGGTTCCGAATGCCGGCAAGCAGGCCGGAGGGCTCAATGGTTATTACTTTAATTCCAAGGGAATGAACAAGAAGGACGGGAAGTCCCTGGATAAGACAGACCTCTTCCTGGACTTTGATTTTGGAGAGCAGGGCCCGGCAAAGGGGATCAAGAGTGAGCAGTTTTCTGTTGTCTGGGAGGGCTCATTTTTCGTGCGCTCCACTGGCTATTATGACTTCCGAACCAGTACACCAAATGGCGTGCGCCTTTATGTCAATACGGTCTTGCGTGCTGAAGAAAGGAATTATCGTGATGACAGCAGTAAGGCTTCCAGGCAGGCACTGATTGATGACTGGGTGAGTTCAGGTTCTGAGATTCGACAATCCAGCGCGAGGATCTTTTTGCTGGGTGGCAGGCACTACCCTTTGAGGATGGACTATTTCAAGTATAAGGAAAAAATCGGCAAGGTAAGGCTTGAATGGAAGGCGCCGCACGGCACATGGACAGCTTTTGGCGGGGAAGCGGTTTCCCCGGTGATTGCTCCACGCACCTTTGTGGTGTCAGCAACCTTTCCTGCCGATGACCACAGCCAGGGGTATGGGCGTGGCACTTTGGTTTCCAAGGCATGGCATGAGGGAATTACTGCAGGAGCAATTCAGGCTACTGGTGAGCTGATACAGCGACTAGAGGATTTTATTGGCGTTGGAGAGAAGGATCCACAATACAAGGCAAAGTTGATGGATTTTTGTACCCGTTTCGTCGGGGCTGCCTTCCGGAGGCCCCTTGATGAGAGAGAGGTCGAGTTTTTTGTGGGCCGGCATTTTACCGATACCGATGACCTGAAGGTGGCCGTTAAGAGATGTGTGTTACTCTGCTTGAAGTCTCCACGGTTTCTCTATCCTGAGCTGTCTGCGGAGAGTGAAAGGCCTGACGCTTACACGGTTGCATCACGATTGTCATTTGCCCTTTGGGATTCGATGCCTGATAAGCAGTTGCTGCAAGTCGCGCAGTCAGGGGGACTGGACACTGTCGATGGCCTTACTGCCGAGGCCTGGCGGATGCTGGAGAATCCCAAGGCGCGAGCCAAGATGAATTCTTTTTTCGAGTATTGGCTGGAAATGGATGCGCGTGATCCCGGTAAGGACCGCGCACTTTTCCCAGGTTTCAGTGATGCGGTTATCATGGATTTGCGGGAATCCCTGCTGCGCTTTGTGAACGACGTGGTTTGGAGTGAGCGTTCCGACTACCGTGACTTGCTAAAGGCCGAGCACCTATTTCTTAATGAACGTCTCTGCGCTATCTATGGAGGAGATGTTGTTGGTCCCGGCTTCAAGAGGGTAGATGTCGATCCCGGGCACAGGGCCGGTATCTTGACCCATCCTTACCTGCTGGCCCTGTTTGCCTACCATGACAGCACTTCTCCCATTCACCGGGGGGTTTTCCTGACGCGCAATATCCTCGGGAGGATGCTTAAGCCGCCGCCTAAGGCGGTTTCCTTCAATGATGAGAAACTGAACCCGAAGCTCAGCATGCGTGAGAAGATCACCCTGATTACCAGTAAAAATGCCTGCATGTCCTGCCATTCCGTCATTAATCCCCTTGGTTTCAGCATGGAGAATTTTGATGCCATCGGGCGCTGGCGAATGAGCGAGCAGGGCAAAAGGGTTAATGCCAAAAGTGATTATATGACGGCAGCTGGCGAACAACTTTCATTGTCCGGAGCCAGGGATATTGCTGATTTTGCTCTCCGCAGTCCCGCGGCGCACGGTGCTTTCATTAAAGCGGTTTTCACTTATATGGCAAAGCAGCCAATTGCTGCATATGGACCGAATTCACTCATTGACTTGCGTAAAGGCTTTTCGGCATCATTATTTAACATTAAGGCACTCATGGTTGAGATCGCAAAACGGTATGCTTTGCGTGACTCTGTTGCACCAGGCGCAGCGGAGCCTCAGCCGGCCGGATAAAACCAAGAAATTATTGTCATGAGTTTAAACCCTGTTTTCCGTCGGCAATTCCTGCGTGACCTTGGATTGTCCGCTTCTGCGTTACCTTTTGTGGCGGGGTTGCCAGGGTTGCGTGCTGCCGAGGAGGCTTCACCTGCCGCGAAGCGCTTAATTATCATGTTTTCCCCAAACGGCACCCTGCCTGGTGAATTCTGGCCTAAGGCTTTCGGTGACGGTAAGCCGCTGGAATTAGGACCAATGCTGGCGCCTCTTGAACCTTTCAAGAAGCAGATGCTCATCCTCAAGGGTGTGCATAACCGTGTTGGTGGTGATGGTGACCAACACATGAGGGGGATCAGTTGCCTGCTGACTGGTTGTGAACTCAACCCGGGAAATATCCAGGGTGGTTCACACAATCCTGCGGGATGGGCTCGGGGGATCTCAATTGATCAGGAGATAAAGAATTTCTTCCAGTCACGGAGCAGCACAAGCACCCGTTTTGGCAGCCTGGAGTTTGGGGTTGCCGTGCCAAACCGTGCAGATCCATGGACCCGGATGAGTTATGCCGGCAACAATAAGCCGATAGCTCCCATCGACGATCCCGTTCAAATGTTCGAGAAGCTCTATGGAGGTGTTCAGGAACGCGAGAATATTGCCAGTGTGCTTGATGATCTTCTTGATGACCTTAATCGCGTATCCAGGAGGTTAAGCAGTGAGGATCAGTTGCTGCTTGCCGAGCACATGCAACTCGTCCGGGAGCTTGAGCAAGAACTCGCCTCCGCTAAAAAGAATGACTCACTTGCTCATCCGCAGCCCGACATTGATCCTGACATTGAAATTGTCAACGACAACACCCCGCAGGTCAGCCGCATGCAAATTGACATGCTGGTCAATGCCATGGCCAATGACATGACACGCGTTGCCTCTCTGCAATTCATGCGCTCAGTGGGGCAGGCCCGTATGCGCTGGCTTGGGATTGATGATGGGCATCATACGCTTTCACACAAGCCGGACAATGACAAGGTGGCCGCCGAGAAGTTGTGGAAGATCAATCATTGGTTTGCGGGTGAGCTGGCCTACCTTGCCAAGCGGCTCGGTGAAACCCCGGAACCCGGGGGATTGAATGGCTCGATGCTTGATAACACGCAGATTGTCTGGCTAAACGAACTCGGGAAGGGCAACAGCCATACGCTGCAAAATATTCCCTTTCTGTTACTTGGTGGTGGTTGTGGCTTTAATGCCGGTCGGGCTATTGATTTCAAGAACAGGACACACAACTCTTTGTGGCTTAGTGTTGCGCATGGTTTCGGGCATGGCATTAAAACGTTTGGGAAAGAGCAGTTTTGTCATGACGGCCCTTTGCCCCTGGGCTAGCACCGGGAATTTCCGGTTTTCAGTGGCGTTACGCAATTCTCTATCTTCTTGTTCGCATTAGAGAGCAAGTTGGGTTTAAGTGCCGCTTGCCTGAAGCCAAAGTTTCTCTACCAGATTGTCAATCGGGACAGCATGCCATGCCTGCGCGCATGGAGATTAATGAATGGAAGGAGATTGTTTCTGATTTTGAGGCCCCCTGCGCCCGGCGCGCTTCCTGGCAGTTGATTTCCACGTTGGGATGTTATTTGGCAACGTGGGTGGCAATTTATTTTTTAAGGGAGGTGTCCTACCTTCTTGTCTTGCCATTGGCTTTGCTGGCCAGTGGTTTTCTGGTCAGGGTGTTCATTATTTTTCATGATTGCTGCCATAATTCTTTCTACAAGAACAGGGCATTAAATCAGTGGATTGGATTTTTCACCGGGATGCTTGCGTTTACGCCATTTAAGCATTGGCGCTGGGAACATTCAGTTCATCATGCGACCGCAGGTGATCTGGACCGGCGGGGGGTTGGTGATATATGGACGCTCACGGTCAAAGAATACATAGGAATGCCCAGGCGGGATCGCCTTGTCTATCGCCTGGTACGTAACCCGTTCATTCTATTTGGCATTGCCCCGAGCTATGTTTTTTTGATACGTGAGCGAAGGGCTGCGCCGGGGGCGAGCGAGATGACGAAAAGAACAGTGAAGTATACCAATGTGGCCTTACTGGTGATGTTCCTGATCGGTGGACTGATTTTTGGGTTTGTCCCTTACCTGTTAATCCAGGTGGGGGTCATGGCGGTTGCGGCTTCAGCAGGTGTTTGGCTTTTTTATGTGCAACATCAGTTTGAGGGCGTGTATTGGGAAAGGCATGAGCACTGGGAATACACTTCAGCAGCACTTGAGGGGAGTTCCTTTTACCGGCTTCCCCGTATACTCCAGTGGTTTACGGGCAATATTGGCTTCCATCATATTCATCATCTTAGTTCCAAGGTTCCAAACTATTACCTGGAGGCCTGCCATAATTCACATCCTGCGTTCTCAAAGGTGAAGCCGGTTACCTTCTTTGGAAGCTTCAAGTCACTGGGCTACCGTCTTTGGGATGAAAGCGACAAGGTGTTGATCGGTTGGCGGCGCATGCGTGAGATCCGCAGGCTGCAACCAGCTGATGTGGGATTAAGTTAAGATTCTTCAAAATCAGAGGGTGCAAGCTCTCTTGGCTCCAGCATGCTGTTGTTATTGATCATTGCCTTCTAAGGGTTTTGATTTAGGCATGAATTCATTCCTCAACCTTATTGAAGGACTCTCTCCCGAGGATATTGGCATTCTATTTGATGCGGGCAATGAAGAGCAGGTGATTGCCGGTAAGCTCATCCTTGAGGAAGGGCATCAGGCTGATTCGCTTTTTGTCGTTTTACAGGGTCTTCTTGGCATTCGGTCATCAGCATTACCAGGTAGCGCTGTGGCTACCGTCGGTCCAGGGGCTATGGTTGGTGATATCGCTTTCCTTACCGGAGGAGATGTTACTGCTGACGTACGGGTGATAGAGAATAGTTTATTACTCAAGGTGCCCATTGCCCCACTGCGCAAGCGGATGGATGAAGAGCTCGGTTTCGGTTTGCGCTTCTGCCGGGCGCTGGCATGCCTGAATGCCGGCAGGTTGGTCGAGACGACGCGGAAATGGAATGCTGAAATACTAAGGAACAGAAATACTGGATCCATCGAATCAGGCCCTATGGCTGATTTACTGGAGATTATTGTAAGATTTAAAGCGCAAATCAGTGCCATCGAAAAGGAAGTGCTCAAATCTCAGGGAGTGGTGAGAGAAGAGGTCCAGGAGGGAGTCACCAAAGAACTTGGAGCGTTTGGTGATGAATTGAATGCTTTGCTGGGCTCGGGATGTGACATTGAACAGTCAATCCGGGATGAGCTCGGGCATCGGCTGCATATTGAGTTTTTACCAATGGTGCTACTTACTGATATTACCTGCAGGATGTATACCAAGCCGAGAGGATATGCTGGTGATTACCTGACCATTCAGAAGATTTATGAGGATGAGGCGGGGGGCTCAGGTCATTTAGGACCGCTTATTGACCGGGCATTCCTGGAGCAACCAGCTGCCCGGGCAGTGCGTAACAGGAGAGGACTAATGGCGGGAAAGATCAAAGAGGTGTTTACTCCGGATCGTGAGGTGCAAGTGACCAGTTTTGCCTGTGGCCCGGCACGAGAGCTTTTTGATGCATTTGATGATTTGCAGCAGCCTGAAAACGTCAGGGCTCACCTAGTCGATATTGATGTGCAGGCACTGGATTTCTTAAGGACTACACTCCAGGATCACCCCCTTGAAGGGGTAACAGAGTTGATTCATGCAAATCTCGTTTATCTTGCATTGGGAAGGCAGAATCTGGATTTGCCTCCTCAGGATCTGATTTACAGTATCGGCTTAATTGATTACTTTGGAGATCGGTTTGTTGTCAAGCTGCTTAACTTTATCCATGAACGGCTTGGTGCTGGTGGGCGTGTGGTATTGGGGAATTTCCATCCTGACAATCCTACGCGAGGAGTAATGGATCACGTGCTGGACTGGAAACTGATACATCGTAACGAGGATGACATGAATCGACTTTTTAGGGATTCTCTCTTTGGGTGTGATTGTGCAGAATTAATCCTCGAGGATTCCGGAGTGAATCTCTTTGCGGTTGGAATAAAATCCTGACGCGGAGGGTGCGATCAGGATCTCCTGTTCTCTGAGCAGGGCTATTAACGCTTGCGTGTCAGCATGATTTCATTTCCTTCGGTGTCCACACACATGGCCAAGTGCGGAGGTTCACCATTTTCAGGTTCAGGTGGTCGATTGAGTTCTCCTCCTGCTTCGATGATCTCGGCTGCACCATTAACAACATCTGCTACTTGAAAGCTTATTCCGGTCCAGGTGCGGTTTCCCTCTCCACCGCCATGAATGCTAATGGTATTGCCGCAGATTTCCACTTCCGTGATATGTGCATTCTGCTTGATTACCGACCCTTTAAAGGCTTCAAGATAGAACCTGGCACAACGATTCATATCAGCTGCCCATATCACATATTTAACGCATTCTACATTCATTGGTATTGTGTTTAAGTGTGAGCCTGTAAAAAGTGCAATCAACTCTTTCGTGATTTTTCGTAGGTGGCACGGATAGCTTCAAGTTCCTCCCAGCGTTTATAGAGTTCTGCAATTCTTTGCCGGGTGGCTTTTTGCTTTGCTTCAAGATCCTGCCAGTCTTCCTTGTGATTGAGGTAGAAATCAGCTTGAGCGAATTCACTGTCGAGTTGATTCACTTCTTCTTCGGCACAGGTAATAGTTTGCTCCATGGCGTCAAATTCCCGCTGTTCATTATAACTGAGTTTCCTTGGGGGAGCGTTATCCCCTTGATCTTCCCCTGTCCGTTTAACGGATTTCGCCTTCCCGGTGCGGTTTTTTTCACCTGCTGGTTTTGAATGATGTGACCTGTGTTTTTCCAGGTAATAGTCATAGTTTCCGGTCTGGTAGCGGACGATACCATCCCCCTCAAAGGCGAGGATGGCAGTACATACCCGGTTGAGGAAATATCGGTCATGACTAACAACGATGGAACTTCCCGAGAACCCGGTGAGGGCTTCCTCAAGAAGTCTCAAGGTGTTGAGGTCAAGGTCGTTTGTCGGTTCATCAAGGATCAGGACGTTACCGCCACGCTTCAGTATCTTGGCCAGCATGATTCTGCTTTTTTCCCCTCCACTGAGCTGATTGATTTTCGTGTTAATGCGTTCATCGGTGAAGAGAAAGCGGCGGAGGTAGGAACGTAGTCCTAGAGCCTGATCCCCCAGGCGCACGGTTTCCGTGCCTTCACCAACCTCCTCAAAGACTGATTTGTCCTCATCAAGCTGAAGGCGTTCCTGGTCAATGAAATTGATTTCAGTGCGAGTTCCGATTTTCACCATGCCGGAGTCTGGAGCATGCAGCCCGAGGATGACCTTTAACAGGGTAGATTTCCCTAACCCGTTGCGACCCACGATTCCCAGACGCTCACCGGCTTGAAGAGAAAGCGTTATGTTCTCAAAAAGTGTACGTTCCCCAAACCGGCAACAGACATTCTTCAGGTCAATGACCCGGTTTGCCAGCTTCGGAGCCGGGGGAATAATGAGGTCGATATCCATTTCCTCCTCAGGGGATTCCTGGGATGCATTTTCATAATAGCGCTCGATGCGATCTTTTGATTTCGTGCGGCGGGCACTCGGGGATCTCCGTATCCACTGCAGCTCTCGTTTGAGGAAGCGTTGCCGTTTGTGTTCACTGCGAGCCTCGGTTTTTTTCTGCTCTGCACGCGCGAGCAGATAGTCAGTGTAGTTGCCGGCATAGGAATAAAAACGACCGCTGTTGAGCTCGACAATTCTGGTGGCTATGTTGTCAAGGAAGTAGCGGTCATGGGTAACGAAAAGGCAGGTTCCGCTGTAACGGGAAAGGAAAGTTTCCAGCCATTCAATGGCACCGGTATCCAGATGGTTTGTGGGCTCATCAAGTATCAGGAAGTCCGGGTGCATCAGGAGGGCTCTACACAGGGCTACGCGTCGTTTTTCCCCTCCCGAAAGGGATGCAACGGGCTTTTCCGGATCAGGGGCATGCAGGTGATTGATCAGAGCGTTGGCACGTTGTTCCAGATTCCAGCCATCAAGGGCATTTATCTTGTCGAGGAGGAGTACAGCTTTCTGGTCATCGGCCTCAAGCATCTCGTATTCTGCGATTAACTGCCTTACATGATCAGCTCCCTCGAGAATATTTGACAGAACGTCGGCAGATTCATTGAGGTCGAAGATTTGTGGCAGATAACCGGTGATCAGATCCCGCCGCCGGGTAAATTCCCCGGAATCCGGATCCATGACTCCTGCCGCGATCTTCAGGAATGTTGATTTCCCGCAGCCGTTCCTGCCGACCAGTCCGATGCGGTCGCTTTCATGCACGGAAAGAGTTGCGTTATCCAGGATACTCTGAACACCGTAATTTATCGTAAGATCTTTACCCCCGGCGATGGCGGAGACCGTCTTTGGCGTTACGTTGCGACCAGCCATTCGCGCTTATGGTGACTCTGTGGGAAGTGGTTGTATCAGGATAAAGGGTGACACCACCATGGCCGTGAAGCTGGTTTGCGAGGATTCCCAATATTCGGCATGCGGTGTACCCGGCTTGAGCAGGTTGCCGGTTTTTAGCCAGAGCTCCACCTGTGACTTGTCGTCACTTGCAAGCACTTCCCCTACCTGCTTGAGTTGCAGCGAGGGATCAACGTAGAGCAATACATCCTTCTGAAAATGCGACTTCAAGGAACTCCAGTCGACGGGTCCCGAATACTTCTCGAGTTTTCCCTGCTCATTTTGTTCGTCAGCGCCGAGCATTTTGTAGCGCATTCCCTGTTCTTTATCTGGTGAGATACCATCGCTGCTCATTGGTGGAGATGTTTGCGAGAGCTATGAGTGGAATGATGTAACAGGAACCATTAATGGCACCGTGGCTCATTAGAATCCATGAGATATGACAAGCATATTCCCCGTGCAGGGAAAGGCTTGCGTATGAGACAAGCCATACTATGAGGATTAATCCTCTAGCATTATTCCACCGGTTTCGCGTGCCAGCGGTTCCTTCTTGTGCTGAGGCTCATTGCCGGTGGGTGGCATGGGATTACGCTGACTGTTTTCCGCGATTCCCGGAGTGCGCAGGCCAAATGCTTTAATCACCGATTCAAGGCTGTTGAGTTGTGCGTCAAAGTCCTGAGCCTGTACCCTGTTGGCTACATGCGATAGCCGCCACTTGATGCATAGCTCTGCGTAGGTCTCGATGATAATCGCTTCGAAATTCCTGTTCATGGATCTGGTAGAAGATATTTTTTAAATACGGATTTAATCAGCTCCGATTATAGAAATCTCAGCTTACTTAATAAACAGTATAGTTGATATTATTGGCACTCTTTAGGGTGACGGGAATTCACTCCCGCCAGGAAAATAGGAAAAATTAATTGAAGGCGTGGTGTAGAGCGGAGGTTTCAAGGTAGCCTGACATCAGTTATTAAAAATATGGAGTTTGCATAATTGCTAATTTCTATCATGATAATGGCCGTGTGTGATTTGAAGATGCGTGGTTTCCAAGGGGTTGTGGCATTGATCAGTGTCTGTGTTTTGCCGGTCCTTCTCCTTAATGCCTGTGTGTCCAATGATGTGCCCAATGAATTGGTGGCTTCCAGCAAACCGGCTTCTCCTGAGGGTTTCCGCTGGTCACTTACCTCAGCTCCCCAGATTATTAATGTTTCCGCATATGATCCCAAGGAACGACAGCGCAAAGGCTCTTCCTACAGCGTTAATGACCTGTCAGCACTTCGCCGTAATGGCGCGCTGGGACTGATTGCCCGTTGTGGCAAGGGCCGCAAGCTGGATGAGAAATGCGCGGCATTCCTCTCGGCTGCCGAGAGGCAAAAGATGTTGCTGGGCGCCTATTACTTTGTGCTTAAGGGAGTGGATCCCGCGTGGCAGGCTGATCAATTCGTCGACCGTATCCGAGCGATCAAGTCCACCAAGGGCTTGAAGACCTCTAAGATCCTTTTGGCGGGAGACTTTGATTCAAAATCCTCCCCACGCGATATCGTGAGGTTCATTGACCGGATTGAGCAGCGAACAGGTCAATTGCCGATGATTTACCTTGAAAACAGTGCCGCTCTGAGAAAGTCGCTCCAATCAGCCACATCGTCGCAGAAGCAACGCATTGCCAAGTGCCCTTATTGGATTGCACTTTATTCCTCCAGCCAGTCAGGGCTGGAAACCCCTGATCGATTGATGCGGCAATATGGAATCTGGAGGCAATGGGCGCTTTGGCAATACGGTGGGGTGCATTGGGACACCCGGCGAAAGCGATCCCGAGCGGATTCTTACAGGGGTATCCGATACAGGGCGCCTGATTATTTTGGTGACCTTGACCGTCCCACGGAGCGGAATGCTTTCAATGGAACACCGGTGCAACTGCGTCATTTCTGGGCTAGGCAGTCCTGGCAATGGTAGAAGTGGCCTTGTGAATGGTGATTGGAACGCCATGAAGATGTTCATTTTTGCAGTCACTCACCTTTGGCAACGCTTACCTTGAAGAGGGCCTTGTGGCGTGTTTGTTCGGCATGAGGCTTAAAACTGCTTGCAAAATGCCTGTCAAAACGCTTTTATGCGCCCGCTGGTGCAATCAATTTTTGGGTAGGTACCGAAGCGGTCAAACGGGGCAGACTGTAAATCTGCTGGCTATGCCTTCAGAGGTTCGAATCCTCTCCTGCCCACTTTTTTCACAAGGATTAGCAGCGGCGCTTCTTTGGCCGGGTTCATTCCTGCTGGCATTGTCAAATAAGGCAACCACAGCAGCCTCGCGCAGGGTTACTCGATCCCGGCGGTCCACTTGATGCCTGCCACGAAATGGGCGCGTCCGAAATCGGTATCAATCGAGCGGACATCATGTCCCAGGCCGGTAAAGAAAAAACGACCCTTCGCCACCTTTCGGCGCCAGCAAATGGGGTGGTCTTTACCCATGGGTTTCTTGTCCCGGTAGAGCGGATGTTCCCGTACCGGGTCAAAGCTCTTCTCATCAAGGCGCAGCAGGACTTCAACGCCGGGCAGGCCGGTGACCG
>JAAESJ010000484.1 GCA_024229495.1 Verrucomicrobiaceae bacterium
CAAGTGCCTTGCCAAGAAGAAGGAAACAGCCCTTGTCTTCCAGAAGCACTGGAACAAACTGGTAAGCCCCGGAGAGGTTCTTTACCGGCAGAGCCGCAAGACCCAGCAGGTGATTGAAAAAGCGGCTGAGGAGGGCATGATAATTACTGATTCAGTGCACGAAAAAGAGGTTTTCATGTAGATTTCCTGCGGGTCCCTTGGAATTTCTTCCTTGATGGCTTCCATCTTTTCCCTGCTTCATGTAGAAGAGTAAGCGATGACTCCTTTTCTACTTCTGGCACTCGGCATGGGGATTGTCCTCGGTTCGGTTATATGGCTGAAGCTGCACCCCTTCCTTGCTCTTTCCACTGCCGCGATCGTGATTGCCTTCTCGACCCCGCAGGGTTCCCTGTCCAGTTATGCTGAAAACCATGCCGCATCGGAGTTGGCGAGGGGAAAAATGAGTGCGGCGGGAGTAGAGGTCTTCAAGGAGGATTTCGCCAGGCGCTCATCGATGAAGAGGGTGGTTCATGAATTCGGCAACGGGTGCGCCAAGGTTGGCCTGATCATTGCCTTTGCCGCCCTGATTGGCAGGTTTCTGCTGGAGTCCGGCGCGGCGGCAAGGGTCGTGCTGGTGATGTTGTCTTTTTTCGGGGAAAAGCGCGCCGGGTTGGCGTTCCTGATTTCCGGGTTCCTGCTGGCGATTCCTGTTTTTTTTGACACGGTCTTCTA
>JAAESJ010000485.1 GCA_024229495.1 Verrucomicrobiaceae bacterium
AATCTCAACACCGACATGAGCAGTGGGAATGTATTCGGCAATCGGGTCAGCCCCGGTGACCTCCCGCTGCCCTAAACTGATGGCATACATGCGCGGACGAAGGTCCATGCCCCAGATGGTCTTGGTGCAGAGCTCCCCAATATAGAATTTCAGCCCGGGCAACTTGAGGTCCCGGCGCCAGCTGGCCAAGAAGTTCTTCAGGTTCTTGCCGTAATTCTTCATGTAGCCCTCATTGAACATGTCGTTCTCCCCCTGGTGCCACATGAAGCCCTCGATGCGGTATTTGATCCCACGCTTGTCGAGGTCAGCCAGTGCCTTCCGGATCACATCAAGTGCCAGCGGATACATCTTGAAGCCGATCGGCTCATCCGGATTCCAGTCACCTCCAAGGTGCGTGCCGCCCGCGGCAACCTTGATAACGGCAATTGGCGCCTTGATTGAACCGCTTACCTTGCGCGCGAAGCTCAGTTCGGGTCCGACCACGTTATTGACCGCCTGAAGATCCACCCACCCCTTGCTCTCCATCTTGTTCTCCCGCCCGATGGAATAGGAAAACATTACCTTCTTTTGAGGATCTTCCAGCCCGGCAAACGGCGGGAAGCGCTTGATGTCCTTCACCTTGGAGTCCGAGCCCACCATGTTGGACTGGCCGGCAAAGATAAATACCCGCAAGGTCTTATCATCGTTGTCCTGCTGAGCATTAAGAGCATTATCTGAAGTGAATGCAAAAAGCAGGGCCAGGATGATGGAGATGGATCTTTGGAATGTCATTTCTTTCATGAATACTGAGATTAATCATCATTGCACGGGAAAACAGCAGCTGTTGGCAAGGAAAACCAAAAGGGAAATTCCCGAACAACATCGCCACGCCCTGGCTGACATCCCGCCATGCCGGACGGGTTGGACAAAAAAGGGGGAATCAACTCAAAGCAACTTGTTGATCGTATCCCTGAAGCGGTTGTAGACAAAACCAAGTCCGACAAACACCAGCCCCAGCACAAAGAAGCTGGCAATCTTCCACTCCGTGGAGAAGCCCCAGATAATCGGTATCAGTGAGAGCAGGGTAATCCCCAGGACGGTCAATCCCATCAACCGGTACCAACGCTCCCTGAACGCCAGTCCGGCGATAAAGAACAACAGGCCCACACCACTCCATGAGATGGAACGCAGGCCCTCCAGACCCTCGCCGCCGATATTCGATATCCAGTTGGTCACCCAGAAAAACAGCGCCACGCCTCCCGCCACAATGAATATCTTGTGGATCCAGCCCTCAACAGGCAGCCGCCCATCGCCGATGCGCGCCATGCGCTGCACCCCGAGAACGATGGCAATCGCAACCAGGCTCTGCCAGGAGGCGATATCCTCAAGCGACGGATCAATCATGGAAAGCAGGCTTAGTCCGAGAATGACAAACCCGGTCAGGGCATGCCACCTCTCCCTGAAAATCAGTCCGAGGACAAAGAAAATCAGCCCAACCCCACTCCATGAGAGTGTCAGCACCGCTTCCTCATCCACAAGCGATTCCATTCCCAAGACCCTGATCGTGACCCAGAAAAACAGTGCCGCCCCGCCCGAAACGATAAGGGCCTTGTGCACGGGAGCGGCTACCCCAAAGCGCTCGTTCCGGATACGCACCCACAACTGCAGGATAACTGCACCGGCGATCACCACCAGGCTCTGCCAATACGCCTCACCCTGCACAAGTTGCGCCATCAGGAAAAAGGCAGCGGCAATGTAATACGCCAAGGCATGCTGCAGTAATTGCCCCTTGAGAACCTTGCCTACCCGTAAGCAGGCAAAGAGCAATAACACCGCCACACCAAAGGCGACCATGACCTGGTAGGTATCCGCAACGGAGTAATGAATCCAGAATATACCAAGACCCACGGCACCCCACTGGTAAACAGACCGAGTCCAACCAGCGGCCTTCACCGCCCATTCCGGAGCTGAATCAACACGTGACATCGCCCTTGAGAGAGCCAGGCAGATCAGAATCAGCCCTGCAATCGGAGCCAGCGCCGGGAGAACATGTATTTGCCCGTCGGCGACATTACCTGAAAAAATATCAAGTGAGAACCAGCACCCGATCCACAGGAACACCTGGCCGAACACGGCAAGGAAAGTTGCCCTTGTCATGGCACCATAACCGAGGATAAGCAGGGCCAGTAACGGTCCAAGCCACAACCACGTCTGTTGCAGTTCAAGATCGGCACCAAGCCAGTTAAGTAATTGGATAATGAGCCCTGCGGAGAAGATCCCCTCCACCCACCGCGGTATTGCGCACACCACATCGCGGTCGACCCCTTCCGTGACACGGTCCCGTTGCCAGCGCCACCAATGAGTCAGGCCAAGGGTGGCGATCATCATTAACAGCAACGACATACTGAGTGACTCGCCAGGTTCAATGTTTAGTAATAAATAACCCAACCCGACCAGCGCAGGAACCTGCCCGATCAGGACAAACTCCCTGACCCGGAGAAGGTAAATCGATCCAGTCAACAGAAGGGTCGCACCGATCAGAATAACCGGCAGCATATCCACTGTGTGGTTTGATGACAGGTAGGCAAACAGGCCCATAGAGACAGCCAACCCAGAGAAATAACTGACAACCGGGCGCAGAATTGCTTTGCCCTCCTTCTCCAGCCGATGGTGAGATAACCACCCGGCAAACAGAAGGAATGAAGCAATGGCAAGGCAGCCCTTCAGGTAATCGGCACTGTTTGCATTGATATCATAAATACCGAAGCCGAAGGAAATCGCCGCCACCGCGATGGCGGCAAACTTCAGGACCCTGTTCTCCCGGCGAATGGCCATGAACAGGAGCACCACGGTTTCCGCGGCAAGGATGGGGCCCTTGATCGATTCGGTAAGCTGGGTAGTCATTAACCCCAGGGTCACCAGGGTCAGCCCCTGGGTCAGGAAAGACTTGCACGAGAGCACCTGGTCACCGAGCAGACGACGGGAAGCCAATGCTCCACCAAGGAGCACGATCCCGAAGGACAGGGGCAATATCCAGAACTGCTGCGGGTGATC
>JAAESJ010000486.1 GCA_024229495.1 Verrucomicrobiaceae bacterium
CTTGAGTGCATCCAGGCCGGCGCGTTGCAACTGGGGCGGAAGTCCATCGGGATTCTTGAGGTTGAGCAACGGGTCAGTGCCATTGCGGAATCGCACCCCTGCGTATGTGGACGGCAGGAAGCCGCTTTGCCAGAGTGTTGCCCCGCCACTTGAACCGCGTCCCGCGGTGAGAACGACATAGCCGGGGAGGTTCTGGTTTTCAGTTCCAAGGCCGTAGGTGAGCCAGGCGCCGGTTGATGGTAACCCGAAGCGTCCCTCCCCGCATTGCATTTGCAGTTGTCCGGGGTGGTGGTTGAACTGGTCAGTGTGCATGGAGCGTACCATGCAGATGTCATCCGCACAGCCTGCCATGTGGGGAAGGAGGTCGGAAAACCACATTCCTGACTGGCCATGCCGGGTGAATTTGCGTGGCGAGCCCATCAGGACCGCGGATTCCTTCTTGATGAAAGCAAATCGTTTTCCTTCAAGCAGCCCGGAATCCATTTTCTTGCCGTGCAATTCATTGAGCTTTGGCTTCGGGTCGAACAGGTCGAGCTGCGAGGGAGCACCGGCCATGAAGATAAATATGCAGTTCTTTGCCTTGGGTGCGAAGTGGGGGAGTTTTGGCGCAAGGGGGAGGATTCCTGCTGCAGCATTTGAGTTGCCTGCAAGCATATGTGAAAGGGCTACCCCGCCGAGACCACAGGCCGAGGTGGTAAGAAAGTCGCGCCGTGTCCGGGCCAGGTATTCTTGTGATGGGCTCATTGACGGGTGATGGTTTCATCAAGGTTCAAGATGATGCGTGCTGTGGCGATCCATGCGGCGTTGTTTGCTGCGGGTATTTGCTTCAATCGGTGGCTTCCTGCGAGTTTAACGGCTTCCGGGGGGTTTTTCTCATAGTAGGCCCGGCTTTTTTCGAGCAGGGTTGCAACGCTGCTTTTTTCTTCCTGGGTGGCTTTGCGCGCGGTGCAGAGAAGGAAGCAGTAGTCAATCCTTGCAGCCTGGTCGGGTAATGAGTTGTTGCTGAGGATTTTCGCTGCCATGGCTTGTGCTGCCTCGTGGAAGACCTCGTTACCGAGGGTGGCAAGCGCCATAATTGGGGTGTTGGAACGGTTGCGCCTTGTAACCGTGACATTGGCATCAGGGCAATCGAAAGTGATCAGGTTCGGGTCTGCAGCAGTGCGTTTAAAGAAAGTATACATTGCCCGACGGTAGCGCTCTGCGCCAGTGCTGGTCTTCCATTTAAAGCTGCTGGCGTAGCTTTGTGCCGCAACATCAGGAGGAATCGGTGGGAACACGCTGGGGCTACCGACATGATGCTGCAACAGGCCTGATGCCTCTAGGAAAAGATCACGCATGATTTCGCCTTCCACCCGGAAGCGGTTTTGGCGGTGCAGAAGGGAATTTTCGGGATCTTTGTTCGATGCCTTCGGCCGGTGTTTGGCGCTTTGTCGGTAAGTTTTTGAGAGCAGTATGTATCGGATAAGTCGTTTTCTGCTCCATCCTGAATTGAGCAACTCCAGAGCAAGGTGGTCGAGGAGCTCTAACTGGAGGGGCGGGGCGCTGCGTGTGCCGAAATCCGCCTTGTTCTCAACGAGGCCGTGACCAAATAGCCTTGACCAGATGTCATTGACTGCCACCCTGGCGGTAAGCGGGTTGCCGGGATCAACGATCCATCGTGCAAGATCGAGACGGGTTGCTTTTTCCTTGGCCACCTTGGCTCGGTTGCCGGGCAGTTCCGGAAGCACTGCCGGGGTGCCTGGGAGGATTTCCCCGGCCTCTTTCTTGGGTTGCAGGAAATCCCCACGGTGAAAAATGAAAGTCTTGCGCTCCCTGGCGCGCATGACACGTGCCTTTATCATCTCAGGCTTCGCCTTTTCATTTCCGGCAAACTCTTCAGGATTGCCCTTGGGTACCTGGGTATCAGCTTCCTCTGCATTGTTGAAGAATGCATAGAACTGGTAGAACTCCCGCTGACTGACCGGGTCATAGGGGTGATCATGGCATTGGGCACATTCCATGCTCAGTGCGAGCCAGGTAGAGGAGGTGGTGGCAGTACGATCGATGGTGCGCTTGGTACGGTCTTCCTCAGGATCGACACCGCCCTCGCGATTGAAGAGAGTCTGGCGGTGGAAGGCGGTGGCAAGTTTCTGGGAAGGGGTGGAGTCGGCAAGCAGGTCACCTGCAAGCTGTTCGATCGTGAACTGATCAAAGGGCATGTCATCGTTGATGGCATCAATCACCCACTTGCGCCAGCGCCACGCATCAAGCCTTGCGTTATCCTTCTCGTAACCATCGGAATCCGCGTAACGTGCGGCATCGAGCCAGTGCCGGGCCCAGCGTTCCCCGAAGCCCGGCAGATCCAGTGTGCGGTCGACAAGGCGGTGGTAGGCGTTTGGGGATGTATCGTTTTCAAAGGCAGTGATTGCCGCCGGGGACGGAGGGAGTCCCAGCAGGTCGAGATAAAGCCTGCGGATAAGGGAATGTTTTGCGGCCTTAGGGGATGGTTGCAGGCCGGCCTTTGCAAGGGAGCTCTTTACCAGGGAATCAATGGTGGAACCTTCTGTGTTTTCAGGTGGCTCAAAGGCCCAGTGTGCCGGCCAGTTGGCTCCCTCCTCGATCCATTTGTTCAGGGTTGTGATTTGTTGCCCGGTGAGGGGCTCCTCAGGGGGCATGCGTTCATCATCATCATGGCTTGTGATGCGGGCAATGAGTTCAGAGGCATCCGGTTTACCGGGGAGGATTGCCTGCAGGCCGGACTTGGCTGGAGAAAAGGCACTTTCTTTGCGAGAAAAACTCAAGCCCGATTTTGCTCGCACTCCCCCATGGCACTTCATGCAGTGGGCAGTGAGCAGAGGTTGCACATCCTTCACAAAATCCACTTCCGCATTTGTCGTGACGGAACCGGTTGCGAGGAGTGCAATGACAGTGAGTGTCTTCATCTTTGAGTGAGGGCGATGGCTGTTTACCTTGCGTCTGATTCTAAAGCCACTGGTTCCATAGGGAAACAGGGAATTGCCCCAATTTTGCTGTAAGTTGCATTATTATAAGATTGATATTTAGGGATTTTCCACCCTGTGGGCTGGCTTTAACCGGCAGTTCGGGATAGTATTCCATCCATGGTTATCATTGATTCCCACATGCATATCTGGGAGCGGGTCAGCGGGCAGGTGGGAGGCGAAAAGAAGGTGCTGCCTCTTGGTAACGGGAAAATCCGGATCGGAGATGATGAAATGCTGGGCATGCCCGCTTACATGACTGACTGTGCTGCCCGTGCTGAGTCGGTGATTGGCGAGTTTGACGCGGCGGGGGTGGCAGCAGGTGTGGTTGTCCAGGAATACCTGGATGGCCCGCAGAATGATTATTTACTGGAGGTCAGTGCGCGTTATCCCGGTCGATTCTTTGTTCATGCTCTGGCCGACTTTTTCCGGGTGGATACAGTTGCTGCGGAAGCTTTCGAGTTGTTCGAGAGTGGTTTCCAGGGATTGAAGCTTTGCGCCGGGCACCTGCAGGGAAAATTACGGATTGATGACCGGCGCCTGTTTCCGATCTGGGAGCGCATGGAGGCGGAGGGAAGGGTTCTGGCGGTTGATTTTTCCGAAGGAGAGCAACAGGTTGAGGAGTTTGAGCGGGTCATTGCGGGTTATCCTAAGCTCAAGGTGGCGATCGGGCATTTCGGAATGCCTAATCGTGATGGCTGGCCCGGGCAGTTACAACTCTGCCGGCACGAGAACGTATTCATGGAGTGCGGGGGAATCATCTGGCTTTACCGGTCCGAAGGTTACCCTTTCCCGGGTGCCCGGAAGGTGATCAGGGAGGCGATTAATGAGGTCGGTGTAGAAAAACTGATGTGGGGCTCTGACTGGCCGCGCACGATGGTAGATTACACATACCGCCAAAGCTTGGATTTTGTTGAGTTTGATGATTTCCTGAATGAGGAGGAGAAACAGGCTTTCCTGGGTGGTAATGCGGTCAATCTTTATCATCTCTCGGAAGTCCAGGAACACGATCGAGTGGCTCTGATTACCGAGGGTTAATCTCCGGAAAGAGGTGCTGGCAGGACTGACTTTTATTGTTATGTTGAGCGCAGAATGGCGAGGTTTTCCCTCGCACTGTTTGTTGAATGGCACGGCAAGAAAACTTCTTTAACTGTCCCATGTGCGGTCGTCCAGTTGAGGTGCCTCCGCGTTTTGCGGGCAAGGACTTTATGCATCCGCTTTGTGGTGCGACTTTACGCATGTCCATCTCCCAGGAAGGTGAGCCGATTATTGACTTGATATCGAAACCGGAACTGGCGGAGGCAGCAACTGTGGATTTAGAGGCGATCAGGAAGTCGGATGGTCATGGATTATTTTTACCTCGTCACCTTCGCGAAAGCATTCCGCTCTCAGGGAGGACTAGCAGTGTGAATCCTGTATCAGGTGAGAGCGTTTCTGCAGGCAAAAGTCCGGGTAAGGCTTCAGCCGAGATGACCAAGGCCTTGTCTGAGAAAACAGAAGGGGTTAGTAGCAGGAGCGGAAAAGAGCATCTGATCAGGGATACATCCGACCCTGCTCATTTGCGGGAGAGGTTCAACAGGAGAGTTGATGACTTGCCTGGCAGTTTTTCCCGGGAAGGGGAAAGTGTCGATGAGCCTGCCGGCCAATCGCCGCAGCCTGGCAATGAAACGGTGCCCATGTCCGGGACTGGCGCGAGCAGTAGCGCGGCGGTGGAGAAAATGAACGGGATCTGGAAACTGGCTGTCGTGATTCTTGTGTTTATTGCCCTTGCTGCCGTCATCTTGATGATGGTGAACCTGGTGCCGGGAGATTAATTGGCGGCGCGAGCCCCGATGACAGGAAAGGCTGGAAATTCAGGGTGGCAAGTTACCGGTCATTTTCCCGGTAATATTCATTTCCAGTCAGGGATGATCCGGAAGCGCACATGGAATGTGCACGTTCCAGCGATTCATGGGACCCGACATCGATCCATTGCCCCTTCAGCGGAAAGGCGAAAGTATCCACCTTGCCGCCTAGCCAACCGAAGAGGTATCCAGCGTTGTCAGGATTGCCTCCGGAGTCGATGAACTCCCGAGTTAGGGGGACGGTGGTTGCCGCAAGGTGATAGAGCATTGTTCCTGCCAGTGTGGAGGTGGGTTGGTCGGGTTTTTCCTCAAAGGATAACACCCGGCCATTGGTGTCGGCACTGACTGCGGCAAACCGCTTGACTGCTTCCCGTGAACCAAGGTCGAAGGTGGCAATTGTTGCCGGTTTATCGGCTGCGAATTTTACGAAGTCATCCTGTGGTTCAGTGAACAGGTTGTCCGAACCGACGATGAGAAGATCGCTGTCGTTGAGTTCACCATGTTCAATGGAATAAACAATGTCACCATTGGCACCAAGCCGGTTATCGACAGAGGTGGAGCCGTTATTGATGATTCGTATGGGAACCTCCGGGTGATTTTCAACGAAGAGCTTGCGCCAGTTGTTGAAATCGTCGGCAAATTTCTGGTTGGTGACAATGGTAATTTCCCCGAAGCGGGAGAATTTATCCACCACATGCTCAATCATGGGTTTCCCATTGACCTGAATCAGCGCCTTGCTGATAACCTGAGTAATGGGGTGAAGGCGTACCCCATAGCCTGCGGCGAGGATCAGTACATTCACGGCGCACCCAGTTCAATGGAGCGGTGCGTTGCGGTGCGCACGGCTTCGATCAGAGTGGCACGAAAGGCTCCTGCCTCAAGGGCCGATAACCCGGCAATAGTGGTGCCCCCGGGGCTGGTTACCTGATCCCTGAGGTTGGCAGGATGCTCATCCTGTTGCAACACCATTGCTGCTGCCCCGGCGACGGTTTGAGCGGCAAGCTTTAATGCCTTGTCCTTGGGGAGACCCATCAGGACCCCGCCATCGGCCAGTGCCTCTATTACCGTGTAGATATAAGCCGGCCCGCTTCCACTCAAGCCGGTGACTGCATCAAGTTGCTTTTCGGGCACCTCGGTGACGGTCCCGACCGCCTTGAGGACGGCATGAACGAAATCAGCATCATTGTCATTAGCATTTGGACCTCTGGAGAAGGCGGATGCTCCCTTGCCGACAAGGGCCGGTGTGTTGGGCATAACACGGATGATCCGGGAACTGGCTCCAAGAGCCTGCTCAAGTGAGGAAATTGTCAGGCCGGCGGCAATTGAGATAAAGAGCGGGGGCTCGGGCATCGCGGGTAATTCGCACAGCATGCCAAGCATATCCTGTGGTTTGACGCAAAGCAGGACCGCTTCTGATTGCTTGATTACCTCGGCATTTGACCCAAGCGATCTCGCGCCGGTTTCGGTTGCAAGTTGCTCTGCACATTGGCTAAAGGCATCATGTAGAAATACTTCTGCCGGATTAACGGCCTTTGACTTCACGGCGCCCTTGAGCAGGGCTGATCCCATTTTGCCACATCCGATGATTCCAAGTTTCATGGTGGTGAGTATAGCGACATGGGGCGACAAGTCGAATGGCGTAAACAACACTCCTTAATTTTATTTAGAATAATTATTGATAAGAGTTTTAACCGGGATATACCTTGCTCTCATGGCTGCAAACAGTGGATGGAAAAGCTCAATGAATCTCGGCGACGGGCATCGCATGACGCCCCAGCGACGTGAAGTGTATGAGGTGTTGATGGAGAATCAGGATCATCCGACGGCCACGGAGGTGTTTATGCGTGTTAAGGAGCGGATGCCGGCGATTTCACTGGCAACGGTATACAATTGCCTGGATACCCTTTCCGGGGCGGGTTTCATCATCCAGGTGAATGTTGACCGTGAACCCTCCCGCTATTGCGGGAATCTTTCACCTCACGGGCATTTCCACTGTGAGGATTGCGGTACCATTCTTGATGTTCGACTCAAGGAGGGAGTTCAGGCTTCCGGAACGGTTACACTTCCCCGGGGTGCTGTCGCGGAACGCTTTGAGGTTGCTGTGCGCGGGCATTGCCCGGAATGCGTCCGCAAGCGGAAACCTGAGGTGACGAAATCTTCCTAGCCCATCAATAGAACCAGAAGACAATTTCCTTTCAGCAAAGATGAGTGTGATCGAGATCAAGGACCTGCATGCCGGGATTGACGGCAATGAAATTCTTCGTGGTTTGTCCCTCACTGTTCCCAAGGGTGAGGTGCATGCCATCATGGGGCCAAACGGTTCAGGCAAGAGCACCCTGGCCAAGGTAATGGCCGGTCATGAGGAGTATCAGGTGAGTTCCGGTGACGTGTTGCTTGATGGCAAAAGCCTGCTGGGCATGGATGTTGATGAACGCTCCCGTGCCGGGCTGTTCCTTGCCTTCCAGTATCCGGCGGAGATTCCCGGTGTCAGTAATGCCAATTTTCTTCGTGCAGCATTGCAGGCACGGTTACCTGAAGGGGAGGAGATCGATGCTGTTGCCTTTTACAAGGAAATGTATGACCGGATGGATCAACTCGGGATCGACCGGAAATTCACCGGGAGATCAGTCAACGAGGGGTTTTCTGGAGGGGAGAAGAAACGCAACGAGGTGCTGCAAATGATGATGCTCGGCCCGAAATATGCGGTCCTCGACGAGACAGACAGTGGCCTGGATATCGATGCGTTGAAGGTTGTTGCCGAAGGTGTCAACGCCATGCGTGGTCCCGAGCGGGGCTTTCTTGTCATCACCCATTACCAGCGCTTACTCGATTATATTGTTCCCGACCATGTGCACGTGCTCTCGGGGGGCAGGATTATCCGCAGCGGGGACAAGAGCCTGGCTCTTGAGCTCGAGGAGAAGGGCTATGACTGGGTCAATGAGGATCAACTGGCAACCACCTGATACATTTTTGAACCATGAGTAATGATACAGATACCGCTGCAGGCATCGACATCGATCGCGACAAGGGTGATTTTCACTATGATGTGGAATACAAGCACGACGCCGGCCGGGGGCTGACTGAGGAGACGATCGATTACATTGCCGGGGTCAAGGGTGAGGATGAGTGGATTACTGATTTCCGCAAGCGGGCGCTGAAGATCTTCGAGGACAAGCCGATGCCCACCCACTGGGCAAGTGAGGACCTCAAGGCGATTAATTTTGACGAGATTCGCTATTACCTCTCGGGCGGGGATGCACCGAAGCGCAACTGGGAGGATGTACCCGATGAGATGAAGGAAACCTTTGAGCGACTGGGGATTCCCGAGCAGGAACGCAAGTTTCTTGCCGGTGTTGAGGCACAGTTTGACAGCGAGGCAGCCTATTCAAATATCAAGGCGGCGGTTTCCGACCAGGGCGTGATCTTTGTCAACAGCTCGGAAGGGCTGGCAGAGCACCCTGAAATTTTCCGCAAGTGGTTCGGCAAGGTGATTCCGAGTGGCGATAACAAGTTTTCTGCATTGAACAGCGCGGTTTTCAGTGGCGGTAGTTTCATTTATGTCCCACCCGGGGTAAAGGTGAAGCATCCCCTGCAGGCATACTTCCGGATCAATGCCGAGCAGTTTGGCCAGTTTGAGCGCACGCTCATTATTGTCGATGAGGGGGCTGAGCTCACCTACATGGAGGGATGCACGGCGCCAAAGTTTGAAACCGCCACACTGCACAGCGCGGTGGTCGAGCTGGTGGCAATGAAGGACGCCAAGATCCAGTATATCACCGTGCAGAACTGGAGTGCCAACGTGTTCAATTTGGTGACCAAGCGGGGTCTTGCCCACGAGAACGCGGAGATTCGCTGGATCGACTGTAACATCGGCAGCCGCCTGACCATGAAATACCCAGGTGTCATCATGAAGGGGCGCAAGGCACGCGGCGAGGTGATCTCCATTGCCCTTGCCAATGACGGCCAGCACCAGGATACCGGGGCAAAGATGATTCACGCGGCGGATGAAACCACATCGAACGTGGTCTCCAAGTCCATCAGTGTCGGCGAGGGAAGGTCCACCTATCGCGGGCAGGTGCACATCCCCAAGCATCTGAAGGGATGCAAGAACAATACCGAATGTGATGCCCTGTTGATCAATGCCTCGAGCCGGACCGATACCTATCCGGCGATCACCGTACGCGGCAACCAGCATGCCACCCAGCATGAGGCCAGTGTCAGCCAGGTCAGTGAGGAGCAGATCTTCTACATGCAGCAGCGCGGCCTCAGCGAGGCCGAGGCGATCAGCCTCAGTGTCAATGGCTTCGTCAATGACTTGGTGCGTGAGTTTCCCATGGAATACTC
>JAAESJ010000487.1 GCA_024229495.1 Verrucomicrobiaceae bacterium
ATTTTCTGCACTTGCGGGAACTCCCATCGCAGAAATCAGTAAAGCTCTCTCCGAGCACGGTCAGTTCCTGCCCTTTGATCCCCCATGGGCAAGTTCCGGGGCAACACTTGGAGGAACTGTTGCCGCCGGGTTGAACGGCCCAGGACAATTTCGCTACGGGGGATTACGGGAATTCATCATCGGCGCGAAATTCATCAACGGTTCCGGGCAAAGGCTCAAGGGCGGCGGCAAGGTTGTAAAGAATGCCGCAGGCTTTGATTTTCCGAAGCTCTTCGTGGGAAGCATCGGGCGACTCGGTGTACTCTATGAGCTGACTTTCAAGGTTTTCCCAGCCCCACAGGCCTATATGACGCTAAGCTTTTCTCTAGCAAATATCCCATCAACTCTCGATGCCGCTTGTGCACTTGCGGGAAGTAATTTTGAACCCTTTGCCATTGATATCACCCCTCCCGGACGTCTGAACATTCGCATCGGCGGTAACCACGAAGCGAATGAAATAACCGCCGGGCTTGTGGAGAAATTTATCGATCTACCGGCACATCGCTTCACCGGGGAGGAGGAAAACTCCATATGGCATAACCTGCGAGATATCACATGGGCTAAAGGTAACCTGCTTCTCAAGATTGCACTTGTCCCGTCCAAGGTACACGAACTCGACCGCGCGCTGGAGGATCTGGGTGCATTGCGCCATTACAGCGCAGCCGGCAATGTCGCCTTTGTCGATACCGACAGGGAACACCTGCAGGCTATTGACGCTAAACTCAAAACCATGAAACTCTCCGGTATCGTGTTGCGCGGTGAAATTGCAAATCCCCGCCTAGGGTGGCAAGCTTCACGCAAAGCTGAAACCATCATCCAGTCGACAATGGATCGCGAAGGAAAATTCATCCCTCTTTGAAATGAAACACGGAATTGCAGCCGAAAATCTCGGGCCACACGGGAAAGCCATGTCCAAGGCAGTTGAAACCTGTGTGCACTGCGGTTTCTGCCTTCCAGACTGCCCGACTTACCGAGAACTTGGCCAGGAGATGGATTCCCCCCGGGGCAGGATCGTCCTCATGAAGGAAGTCCTTGAGGGTAAATTGGCCCTTTCCCGTGCACTGCCGCATATTGACCGCTGCCTTGGTTGCCTTGCATGTGAAACCACTTGCCCGTCAGGAGTTGAATATGGTGAACTGATAAGCCCTTTCCGGGATTATGCCGAGCCCCGTCGCCAGCGCGGGTTTTTCGTTGGATTAAAGCGTAAATTGCTTAGCGCAACCCTTACCCGACCGGAGCGCTTCCGCTACCTCGCCCGAATAGCAACGCTGGTACGCCCACTGCGCCGTATATTACCGGGATCACTTAGAGAACCTCTGGACCTGCTCCCAGGGAAACTGCCTGCACAGGAAAAACTCTCGAGCCTCTACCCGGTAACAGGATGCAAGCAAACCGGACGAATTGCTCTACTAAGCGGATGCGCCCAGCAAGTCCTTGCACCGGCAATCAACCTTGCCACCATCGACATCCTGACCAGCAACGGCATTGAGGTGATTATCCCGGAAAAACAGGGATGTTGTGGTGCCCTTGCATGGCATATTGGTGACGGTTCGCGCGCACGCAAGCAAGCTCGCCGAAATCTTAAAGCCTTTCCCGAGGATATTGATGCTGTGGTTACCAACGCTGCCGGTTGCGGTTCCGGGCTCAGTGAATATCCGATGATGCTCGCAGATACCCGGGAACTTGATCCCGCCAGGAAATTCGCCTCCAAGGTCATGGACATTTCCGTATTCCTTGAGTCCATGAACCTTCCACAACCACCGGATCCCGGCCGCACACTCCGGATCGCCTACCATGATGCCTGTCACCTCGCACACGCTCAAGGAGTGCGGGATGCTCCGCGCAAACTGCTTCGATCAATCCCCGGCATCAACCTTGTTGAGCTTCCTGATGCCAACCTCTGTTGCGGGTCAGCCGGCACCTATAATCTTGACCACCCGCAGATTGCCGCCGAGCTCGGGGCGAAAAAAGCCGCCATCCTTGCCGCCAGCAATGCTGATATGATCGCATCAGGAAACATTGGCTGCCTCTCCCAGCTGAAGAACCACATGGAAAAAATCAACTGCAGCATACCCATTCTCCATACAGTGGAAATCATGGCCGCTGCCTACCGCAACAAACTCTCATGAGAAACTCACTGCACTTTCTTCTACTGCTCCTGATCTGTGTGCAATTCAGCTCACCAGCAGCAACGCCGTCCACCCCCAATATTGTCCTGGTGATGTGCGATGACCTCGGCTGGGGAGATACCGGATTTAACGGCAACAAGGTCATCAAGACTCCTCAGTTGGACAAGATGGCGGCCTCAGGTATGCGCTTCACCCGCTTCTATGCTGCGGCTCCGGTATGCTCACCAACCAGGGGCAGTGTGCTCACCGGTCGTCATCCCTACCGGTATGGAATCTACTTCGCCAATACCGGCCACATGAAGAACGAGGAAATCACCCTCGCCGAACTGCTCAAGAAAAAAGGATACCGGACCGGACACTTCGGCAAATGGCATCTGGGAACACTGACAAAGACGGTAAATGATGCCAATCGGGGCGGACCACGAGGCGCCAAGCACTACTCACCTCCACAGAATAACGGCTTTGACACCTGCTTTTCCGCCGAGTCAAAGGTCCCCACATGGGATCCCATGTGGACGCCTAAAAAACATGCTGATGGAAGCAGTCGCAAGCTGTGGTGGCAATCACTCAAGGACACCTCAGCGATGGCGCCCTATGGAACCTATTACTGGGATCACAAGGGCAAAAAAGTCACCGAAAATCTGCGGGGATCAAACTCTCGTGTCATCATGGATCGCGCAATTCCCTTTATTGAATCGGCCGCTGAAAAAGGGCATCCATTCCTTGCTGTTGTATGGTTCCACACTCCCCACCTTCCCGTGGTCGCCGGGCCAAGGCATGCTGCCATGTACAAGAATTTTGACGGCTACAAAAAACACTACTACGGCTCCATCAGTGCCATGGATGAACAGGTTGGACGCCTGCGGGAAACCTTGAGAAAGGCAGGTGTGGCTAACAACACGATGCTTTGGTTCTGTTCCGACAATGGTCCTGAGGGCAATGACTCAGCTCCCGGGAAAACCGGAGGCTTTCGTGGACGCAAACGCAGCCTGTATGAGGGCGGCATCCGCGTGCCCGGCCTGCTTGAATGGCCTGCGGTCGTAAAACCCGGAAGCCGCACCGATTTCCCGGCCGGGACAATTGACTACCTCCCGACCATCCTCGGCACAGTCGGGATCAGGATGCCTGATACCCGGCCGACCGACGGCATCGACCTCAAGCCCGTCATTGAAGGAAGAGCCAAGGAACGCACGACAGGAATCGGCTTCCAGAGTGCCGGGATGGCTTCCTTTATCACCCACCGCTACAAGCTGGTATCGCCAAAGGCAAACAAGGCGAAAAAGAACAAGGCTGCCTCGCCAAAAACTCAGTCGCTTGAGCTTTATGACCTGCTCAAGGATCCTCATGAAAAAAACAACATCGCCTCTACTCATCAACCGCTGGTCAGCAAGCTGCATGCACAGTTGCAGCAATGGCAAAGCTCATGTGCCAATAGCGATGAGGGCAAAGACTACGGTGACCCGGCTCTTCCTGATACTTCAGCAGCAAGACAACCATTGCGCTTCGGGGCCATTGCCGACTGCCAGTTTGCCAATGTGCCAACCCGGGGCTCACGCCATTATCGACTTGCCAAGGAAAAGCTGGCTGCCGCAGTTAAAGACCTTAATGACGAGCCTCTGGATTTCGTCATCCATCTGGGTGATTTCATCGACCGAGACTGGGATAGCTTTAATGTGGTTGGCCCGATCTTCGAATCACTGAAGGCACCTGGATACCACCTGTTAGGCAATCACGACTTCTCGGTAAAAGACACAAGGAAAGGCGACGTTATGGGCAAACTTGGAATGCCGTCGAGATACTACGATTTTAAGGTCAAGGGATGGCGTTTCATCGTTCTTGATGGCAATGAACTGAGCACCTACGCCCACCCGGAAGGCTCAGAGGAGAAAACCGCCTCGATCACCTACAGGAAAACCCTCAAGAAGCTGCCTCCTGACTACTGTGGAGGGATGGGTAAAACCCAGATCAAGTGGATGGTATCAAGAATTCTCCTGGCCCGTGATGCCGGGGAGCGAGTGATCCTCTTTAATCATTTTCCAATTTTCCCAACAGGACGTGGCCACAACCTATGGAACGACGCCGAGTTACTAGAAACGCTCAAACCTTTTACCGGAACGGTTGTCGCCTGGATCAACGGTCACAATCATGCAGGATCTTACGCCAAGCTCGAGGGCATCCACTATCTCACGCTGCGAGGCATGCTTGACACTAAAGACAACTCCTATGCAATCATTGAGGCTACAGATAACGCCCTGAATATCGACGGCTTTGGCCGCGAGCCTGACCGGAAACTGACACTCCCTTCCCGAGTGCCCGCCAAGAACTCATTCAAACCCACCCCCTGAACATGCAGACGAAGATAGCCCTTATGATGGCCCTTATGATGCTCTCAGCGGCATCGGCTCAAAATGGCACCCGCGGCTATCGGATTCATCTTGAAAAGACCGGTTGGGGAGAAGCCTCGCTCAATGATATCAAGGCTGTATTGCACTCTTCCTGTGACTCAATACATCGGCACTTTGCTGACTTGAAGGAAAAAGAGGTAATCTACGTCCGGCGAAACAAAAGTGGTCCCATCACGCTCTTTAAGCGTAACCTTCGCGGTGAAGTCATTGTTGAGCTCAACACCGGCGATCGCTTTTGGTGCCAGTATTCCTACCAAATGGCCCACGAATTCTGCCATGTACTCTGCCGTTTTCGCCCCGGAAGCCAAAGAAACCTGTGGTTTGAGGAAACTCTTTGTGAGCTTGCCTCGATATTCTCACTGCGCGCAATGGCCAAGGACTGGAAAACAAATGCACCTTATCCAAACTGGAAAGGTTACTCTGAGGCCATCCATGACTATGTCAGCAACCTAGAGAAACAATTCACCATGCCTGATGGCATGACGCTTGTGGATTATTACAAGGAACAAGCAGAAGCCCTCAGAAAAAACCCGACTGACCGCCCGGTAAACGGCAAGGTGGCACTCGCTCTCCTAAGTGCCTTCGAAACCAACCCTGAGCACTGGCCAGCTGTCGCATACCTCAACAGCGGCAAAGGCAAGGACGATATTTCCTTCGCAAACTATCTGCGCAACTGGAACGAGCAGGCACCTCCAAAGCACAGCATTTTCATTCATTCAATAGCCCGCCACTTTGGTATCGACCTTTACCGGAAAGCCACACAAACACCACCTCTCAAAAAAACGGAAATTGGACTCAAGCCTCAAATCACAGTTGTTGGGTCAGGCATTGAGGGAAGCATTACCGTTAATGCCGGCGATAAGTTTTCCGGCAAGCTGGCATTCGAACCCGGAACAATCCATGTTTCGGGAGTGGACGGCAAGCCGTTGTCCTCGGATGAGTCAGGGCTGGAATCTGCGAAAACCTTTGCCACCGAGAAAGTAAAAACCGTGCATTTTACCAAAGTGGAAGCAGAAACAGCTGCCCCTGAGGAAAAAGGAATACCTCCACACCAGCGAAGAATATGGCTGACAGGTGGATCACTGGTAGTTGGAGAAATGACCCATGTTGACTCAAAGTCGATTACCCTGAAAATCGGCACAGGATTAACCATACTGCCACGCGCAGCAGTAGCCGTAATTGATATGGGCGGTGGAACCGTTGAGGGAGAATGGAGGTTAATGTTGGAGGAAACCCCTCCCGGATACCTCCTGGAAAATAACAATTTTGTGGAAGCCAAACTGGAGGGAACCACCAAAAAGGGTGAATTCACGACATGGTCGCCGATCTTTGGGAGGAAGGAAGTCGCCTTAAGTAGAGTCCGTGCCGTTAAACTTGCCAGTATTCACAAAAGGCCTCCCAAGGAGTTCAAAGTCTCAACCCATTCAGGATCAATGATCTTAGCCGACTCCATTATTTCAAAGGGCGCGCGCTTGATTATACGCGACAATTCACGTTATTTCCTCAATATCCTCGCTTCTGAAGTTCTGGAAATAAGGCAAGCCGGTGGCTAGTAATTCCAGAAAAAAACCGGAAATCTCCTCGGCGGAGCTAAACGCTGGTGATGCAGGGAGATTCTCTGATGACAAGGGCATCCTAGCCCGTAAGGAAGCGGTATCAGAAAATCCTTCCATCAGCGACAAGGCTGCATAAAATGTGCAATCCAATTATTTTTCTATGGCAACAAAAGTAGGCATTATCGGAGCTGGCGGAATGGTCGGCTATCACATACAGGGCTTTAAGCAGGCGGGGGCGGAAATAACAGCCATTGCCGACCTGAATCAGGAGGCAGCCCAAAAGATTGCTGATGAAAACTCCATTCCCAACGTCTTTGGTGATGTTGCGGAAATGCTGGCACTTGAGGAAATTGACGCGGTCAGTATCATCGTCCCCAACAAGTTCCATGCCCCTCTCGTCATCCAGGCCCTTGAGGGAGGCAAGCACGCCTTCTGCGAGAAGCCACCGGCACTAAATGCAGAAGAAGTCGAGGGCATGATTGCCGCTGCGCAACAATCAGGAAAAAAACTGATGTTTAATTTCAACAACCGTGCACGCCCCGAATCCTACGCCATCATGGAAAAGATTAACGCTGGTGACATCGGCACCATCAATTCCGCCCAGGCCAAGTGGTGCCGGCGCACCGGCATTCCTGGATTTGGCGGATGGTTCACCACCAAGGCTCTATCCGGAGGAGGGCCTCTGATTGACCTATTGCACATGCTGGATTTGGCAATGTATTTCATGGGCTATCCAAAGCCTGCCCATGTCTTGGCACAAACGTTCGATGACTTCATTACCAACAAGGACTTCAAGGGACCATGGGGATTGCCTGACAATGATGATGGCACTACCGACGTAGAGGCAGCAGCCCACGGAATGGTAAGTTTTGAAGGTGGCCAGGTCTGCTCCTTTCAGATCAGCTGGGCGGAAATGATCAAGCGCGAGGAAGTTTCCGTGGTCTTCCAGGGAACAAAGTCAGGCGGCAAGGTCGAGCGCCTATTTAATGAGGATGGCCTGGATGAAACCGCAATTGATACCTGTGAAATCTACAGCCAGGATGGCGCACAGCGCATTGACACGACCGTCGAGGTTGAAGAATGCGAGGACATGGGACGAATCAAGTCCGCCGCCAACTTTATCCTGGCAATCGAGGGCACCGAGGAACCACTCAATACCCCGGAACAGGCATTAACCCTGATGAAGGTTATTGATGCCGCATATCAATCGGCAGCCAGCGGGGCACCTGTCTCCTGCCAATAATGCTTTCCTTGAACATATAAACCTTACCAAACAGAACAAGACATGAATCGTAAACTACGCATGGGCATGGTCGGCGGAGGCCGGGGCGCCTTTATCGGGGCAGTCCACCGCATGGCTGCCAACCTAGACGGGAAAATTGAGCTGGTCGCCGGAGCATTCTCCTCTGATCCAGAAAAATCCAAGCTCTCAGGTGAGGATTTTTTCCTCGATCCGGACCGGGTCTACGGCAGTTACCAGGAAATGGCGGAAAAGGAAGCTGCCCGCGAGGACAAAATCGACTTTGTCTCCATCGTTGTGCAGAATCACCTCCACTTCGAAG
>JAAESJ010000488.1 GCA_024229495.1 Verrucomicrobiaceae bacterium
ACGTCAGAAGGACGGAAGAAGTTACTGCCCTTACTCTTGATGAAATCGAAACGGTCGAGTGATAACGCCGATTTTTTGAATTTAGGAAAGTAACCGAAGACGACCTTTCGTCCGGCTTCACAGCTGAGGAGTAGTCCGGAATATTTGGAAGGCAGGGCACCGTTTTCGTAGAAGCAGATCCCCGTGGGAGAGCCGCCGCCATAGACATCGCCGGCCGGTAGTACTCCAGGATCAGCCTGTCGCCACTGGGCCTCTGGAATGCTCTGACCCGGGCGTTGGTCCGCCTTCCAACCGCGCTTTCCGTCGGGTGAGAAGAATCCGAGAAATCCACCCTCCATGAGCCAGGTGGTGCGGCACGCCGGCGGGTCATCGTTGTCGTTTTGAAAGACGTCACCGAACGAGGTGACCGTGTGTTCATAGCTATTGCGGAATCCGTGTCCAATGATACGAACCTGAGTCCCATCGGGGTTCATCTTGGCAGCGAAGCCTCCGACCCAAACGTGACCATCCGTGCTCTTTTTGCCCGCGATACCCTGAGAATCGGCTACCGGATTTTCGCCGCCATTGTATTGGCCTCCAATGAAAAACTCATCCCCGTCCTTGGTCTTGAACTGGGCTCCACAGTTTCCTTGATTGAAGTACCACTTACC
>JAAESJ010000489.1 GCA_024229495.1 Verrucomicrobiaceae bacterium
GCCGAGGTGGCAACGGACATTGTTTGGGTATTCATAAACCACGTGGAAATGGTCATAGATATTGCCTCCCTGGGCCGGGATCTGGCGACCGCCGGTTGCCACTGCACTGATTGGGTCTATGTCACCGGTTGCCCAACCAATCTTGTCAACACTGTGGACGGCCTGCTCGGCAAGGCTGTCACCGGAGAGCCAACCGAAGTTATACCAGTTCTGTACCTGCCAAGCGACATCACCTGTTCCCGCAGGGCGGCGATCGGCTGAAGGCATTGGCTTTACCGGGCCGGTGTAGTAGGTGGCAAACATGCTGGTGAGATCACCGATTGCACCGCCGTGGATTTTCTCGAAAAGAGCCCGGCGGGCATTCTGGTAACGCCAGCAGAATCCACAGACAAGGGTCAGCTTTTTCTCCTTCGCCATTTTTGCCGACTCAAGGACTGAGCGCACGCCGGGAGCATCAACGGCCACTGGCTTTTCACAGAAGACATGCTTGCCGGCCTCGATGGCCTCACGCAGCATCATCGGGCGAAAGCCCGGAGGTGTTGTCAGGATGACCACGTCCGAGCCTTCAATGACTTTCTTGTATGCATCCATGCCGATGAGCCGATCAGGCATTCCCACCTGATCAGGGTGACGCTTGCGCAGGTTATTGATTGCCCCGTCGGCCTGTTTCTCGAATACGTCGGCCACTGCCGTCAGGGTGACGTCCTTGTCTGCAGTGAGCGCCTGGTTGGCAGCCCCGCGACCACGACCGCCACAACCGATTAAGCCGAGCTTGAGTGGGCTCTTGTTGCCTTGTGCTGAGACAATGTGAGGGAAAGATATTGATGCGGCGCTGGCTGCAATACCTGAGTTGCGGACAAAGCTTCTCCTGGTGAGGGAGGTGCTCTCAGAATGAATTTCGGGCATGTTTTTTTTGGTTAACGAGTTATTCGGTGAAGGGATAATAGACGCAGAGAGATCTCTTGCCACCTGATTTTCAGTCGTGTTGGTGTGTGTAAGGTGATACTGCCGGGAATGCCCCCTGTGATTACATCCCAAAAAAAATCGTAAAAGCAGACTGTCCGGCGACATTGTTGCCCCGAAATGGATTAAATTCGTGCCTTTAGGCTTCATAATGGCCGATTGGCATTGAATTCCCCTTTGGCATTTGGTTCTTCCCGGCTATCAATTCCCCTGTGTCTGGATCATTGATTGAAAGGGTTGTCGATACGCTTGGGCGTATCAGGGAGAGCGGACTCTACAAGAACGAGCGGGTGATTACCTCTCCGCAGTCCGGTTGCATCAACGTGCCGGGCGCTGAGGGAGTATTGAACCTTTGTGCCAACAATTACCTGGGCCTTGCCAATCACCCGGAGATCATCACTGCTGCTAAGCAAGCTCTCGATACGTGGGGCTATGGCATGGCTTCCGTCCGTTTCATTTGCGGAACCCAGCAGATCCATAAGCAGCTGGAGGAGGGGATCTCGGATTTTCTCGGGACCGAGGACACGATCCTCTACAGTTCATGTTTTGATGCCAACGGCGGATTGTTTGAGACGCTGCTGGGAGCTGAGGATGCGGTTGTCAGCGACGAGCTCAATCATGCCAGTGTCATTGATGGGATTCGTCTGTGCAAGGCTGCACGCTACCGGTATGCAAACAATGACCTTGGCAGCCTCGATGAAAAGTTGTCCGAGGCACGGGAGAAAGGAGCAAGCCAGGTGATGATTGCCACTGACGGGGTGTTCTCCATGGACGGGACGATAGCGGATCTTGCCGGTATTTGTGAACTCGCAGAAAAATACCACGCGAATGTGATGGTGGATGATTCCCATGCGGTGGGCTTCCTCGGTGCGGACGGGCGGGGCTCTCATGAACACTGCGGTGTGGTTGAACGTGTGGACGTGATTACTGGAACCCTGGGTAAGGCCCTGGGGGGGGCAAGTGGCGGTTATACAAGCGGACGCAGGGAAATTATTGAAATGCTCCGCCAGCGTTCACGTCCTTACCTGTTTTCCAATACTCTGGCCCCGGCAATTGCCGCCGCTTCCCTCAAGGCTCTCGACCTGGTTGGCCGATCCGGAGAATTGCGTCGTCAATTGTGGGAGAATACCGCTTTTTTCAGAGGCGCTATCGAGTCTGCAGGATTTGATGTGATACCCGGAGAACACCCGATCGTTCCTATCATGCTGGGGGATGCAAGTCTCGCCGCTCGCATGGCAGAACGGCTGCTTGAGGAGGGAATTTACGTGGTAGCCTTCAGTTATCCGGTGGTCCCGAAGGGAAAGGCACGGATTCGCTGTCAGTTGTCATCAGCACTGAAGAGATCTGACCTTGAGCTTGCAGTAGAGAAATTTGTCATGGTAAAAAAGGAACTCGAAATATGATCCCAGAACTCGTGAAGCGGCATGAGGATGCCTCCATCAAATCGGCTGTCGATTTCTATGTGCCCGATGGCATGGAGATAGGTCAGGCGCTTGGGAGAACCACTCACTTGGCGATAGGGGCACATCCCGATGACCTTGAGATTATGGCTTACCATGGAATTGCCCAATGTTACGGGGAATCAGGGCAATGGTTTTCCGGGGTGACCTGTACCGATGGGGCCGGCAGTTCCCGTGTTGGTCCCTATGCCAAGTATACCGACCTTGAAATGGTTGCTATCCGTCAGGATGAACAGCGGCAGGCGGCAATGGTGGGGAAGTATGGAGCGATGGTTCAGCTGTGCCTTCCCAGTTCGTTGATCAAGGAACCGGCTGGCTCGGAGATCCTCAAGGATGACCTTGTGCAAATTCTGCAGTTGGCGGAACCTGAAGTGGTTTATACACACAATCCTGCAGACAAGCATTCCACTCATATTGCTGTCCTGCAGGGGGTGATTCGGGCCATTCATGCCCTCGCTCCGGAATCCCGACCGAAACTGGTTTATGGCTGTGAAGTGTGGCGGGATCTCGATTGGCTTCCTGACGAGGATAAGGTAGTGCTGGATGTCAGTCAGCGGGAGAATCTGGCCAATGCCCTGGTGGGTGTCTATGACAGCCAAATCACCGGAGGAAAACGCTACGACCGGGCTGCAGTAGGCCGTCGATATGCCAATGCGACTTTCTTTTATGCCAAGGCCCGTGACAAGATTGAGCAGGTGACCTTTGCAATGGACCTTACGCCGCTGGTTCAGGACGAGTCCATTGACTTGGCTGATTACGTAATGGCATATATTAATAAATTTGGTGAGGACGTGAGATCCAAGCTCGAGCGTTATTACTCGAGCTGATCTTTTCTTAAGGAGTTTTTTCAATGGAAGTTATCATTCAACCGAGTCCCGGGGACTGTGCTGCGACAGGTGCGCGTATTATCGGGCAATTACTAAAAGGCAAGACTGAGGCAGTGCTTGGCCTGGCGACCGGGAGCACTCCATTGCCCCTCTACCGGGAATTGATAACGATGAACCAGCGTGGAGAGTTGGATTTCTCCACGGTTACCAGCTTCAACCTTGATGAATATATCGGCCTGCAGGGCGACCACCCCTGCTCATACCGCTATTTTATGGAGCAGGAGCTGTTCAAGGATATCAATATTGAAGCTGAGAGGACCCATGTTCCTGACGGGTTGGCAGTTGATGTCAGTGATCATTGCCGGGCTTACGAGCAGGCAATTCGTGATTGCGGGGGGATTGACCTGCAAATACTCGGGCTCGGAACCGATGGGCATATTGGATTTAATGAACCCGGATCCTCACTGGGATCGCGAACCCGGATCAAGACGCTTACCGGCAAGACATGTGAGGATAATGCCCGTTTTTTCGAGAGTATCGAGGAGGTTCCCCGGCATTGTATCACCATGGGGGTTGCGACGATCATGGAATGCCGGCAAATCCTGCTTTTTGCCTTTGGCGAGGCTAAGGCTGAAATCATTGCAAAGGCCATTGAAGGTCCTGTTAGTGCAATGGTGCCTGCCAGTGTGCTGCAAATGCACCCGGAAGTGAAAATCCTCATCGATGATGCGGCCGCCTCCTGCTTGGAGCATGCGGATTATTACAAGGAGGTTTTTGCAGGAAAACCGTCATGGCAATGCTTTTAGAGGGCATTGTAATTCCCTTTTAAGCAAGGCATTCCATTGGTTTTTACGATTTGTTTTTAAAAGGGATTTTTCGCCCTTATTCTAGTGAACACAATAGTGTTATGTTTTTCTTGTATTAGTGAACACTAATATGTTATGTTTATCTCTATAAAGGAGGAAACTATTGATGAAAGAATTGACGATAAAGATGCAGGATGCTCTGGCTGATGCGCATCAACAGGCCAGCATGGCAGGTCATGCACAGATCGATGCGTTACACTTGCTGCTTGCCCTGCTAAAACAACCTGAAGGGTTGGTTTGCCTGCTATTGGATAAGCTCGATCTCGGGGTTGAGCGTCTGGTTGTAGAGACGCAAGAACGACTAGAGAGATTACCTCGGAAACAAGGAGGGATGTCCAATCCGGGGGTGGGATCTGAGTTATCAGGGCTTCTTGATAAGGCAGGCAGAGAGCGCCTTGAGCTAGGTGATGAATATGTCAGTGTGGAACATGCATTGTTGGCGTTGGTTGAAGTGGATTCTTCGGCAAAGCAGGTTCTGCTTGGCGTTGGACTCGACAGGGACAGGATATTGGGTGCCCTGTCCAAGTTTCGCGGAAGCCAGAAGGTGACTGATCGTGACCCGGAGGGGAAATACCAGGCACTGGAGCGTTACGGCCATGACCTTACAGCCTTTGCCAGGGGGGGCAAGATTGACCCGGTGATCGGGCGTGACGGTGAGATTCGCCGTATCATGCAGGTGCTCTCGAGGCGAACAAAAAACAACCCGGTGCTCATTGGGGAGCCGGGAACAGGTAAGACGGCAATTGCTGAGGGATTGGCTCGCCGCATTGTCAGCGGTGATGTGCCCGATTGCCTGAAGAACAAGCGGCTTATTGCAATGGATATTGGAAGCATGCTGGCTGGGGCAAAATATCGCGGGGAATTTGAGGAGCGCCTGAAGGCTTTCCTGAATGAGGTGACCGATTCACAGGGTGAGGTTATCCTGTTCATTGATGAGCTTCATACCATTGTGGGAGCCGGTGGCGGGGAAGGATCAGTTGATGCCTCAAACCTGTTAAAACCGCAATTGGCACGCGGTGAGTTGCGTGCAGTTGGTGCCACGACACTGGATGAATACCGTAACTATATTGAGAAGGATGCGGCACTTGAGCGACGTTTTCAGCCATTGATGGTGGATGAACCAAGTGCCGAGGACACCGTCGCCATACTCCGCGGTATCAAGGAGCGCTATGAGGTTTTTCACGGGGTTCGGATACTCGACACGGCATTGGTTGCCGCGGCAACGTTATCGGATCGCTATATTACCGAGAGGTTCCTGCCCGACAAGGCAGTGGACCTGGTTGATGAGGCGGCATCGCGTCTGAAGATCGAACTTGATTCAATGCCGGAGGAGATTGATCGCCTACAGCGATCAGTGACGCAGCTGGAAATGGAAAGGCGGGCACTGGTAAGGGAAAAGGATGCAGCCAGCAGGGAGAGATTGAAGAGGCTGGAGACGGAAATTGCGGGCATTGAGGAGCAGTGCCGGATTCTGCAGTTGCAGTGGCAGAAGGAGAAAGATGTGATTGAGGAATCCCGCCGTCTGCAGGCGCAGATAGAGGAATACAGGAACATGCTTGAACGCTTGCAGAGGGAAGGTGACCTTGGGCGGGCCAGTGAACTCCAGTATGGGTTGCTCCCGGATGCAGAGGCCGCCCTCAAGGAGCACTCTGAAAGGCTCGGCGAGTTGCACAGGGAGGGGGAGAGAATATTGAAGGAAGAAGTGACCGAGGAGGATATCGCCCAGGTGGTCGCTGCCTGGACCGGAATTCCCGTAGCCAGCTTACAGGAGACAGAGAAGGAAAAACTGGTCAGCATGGAGATGCGCATCGCGGAACGAATTGTTGGCCAAGAGCATGCCGTCGAGGCGGTATCCCGGTCGGTGCGCCGGGCACGCGCCGGGCTCGGGGATGAGGGAAGGCCCACCGGATCATTTCTTTTTCTGGGACCCACCGGCGTGGGTAAGACGGAACTAAGCAGGGCATTGGCAGAATTTCTCTTTGATGACGAGGGGGCGATGACCCGCATTGACATGAGTGAATACATGGAGAAGCACAGCGTTTCCAGACTGATTGGAGCACCGCCCGGGTATGTGGGTTACGGGGAAGGTGGACAACTCAGTGAGGCGGTGCGGCGAAAACCATATTCGGTGATTTTGTTCGATGAGATTGAGAAGGCGCATCCTGATGTATTCAATGTTCTCTTGCAGGTGCTTGATGACGGGCGGATCACTGACGGGCAGGGAAGGACCGTTAATTTTAACAATACGGTAATCATCATGACCAGTAACCTTGGTAGTGATGTGATACTCGAAGAGGAGGATTCTGCGGTGAGGGAATCCAGGGTCAAGGATGTCCTGCGCGGACATTTCCGACCGGAGTTCCTTAATCGGATTGACGAGCAGGTTGTCTTTGAGCGCCTGACCAAGGATGATCTTTCCAGTATTGTTAGGATGCAGCTTGAGGTTGTTTCCCAACGCTTGGAGAAACAGGGGCTCACCATTGAGGTGGACCCCGAAGTGGTGAGCTTCCTTGCGCAAGAAGGGTATGAGCCTGCGTTTGGAGCCCGGCCGTTGAAGCGCCTTATTCAGCGTTGCATTATTGACCCCTTGAGTATGCGCCTGCTGGCCGGGGAATTTCATGCCGGCGACTGTATTCGTGTATCCGACAGGGGAGGATCTTGTGCCTTTCGTGTTACCAGCCATGACAAAGGTGAATGGAGTAATGAGAAATGCGCCTGAGACCCCGAGTCGAGGAGAAAGGGAACCTTCAGGCATGAGTGATTTCTTACCGCTGGCATTTCTGCAATCCCGGGGTCAATAGTCATTCCATGAGTGAACCAAGACCGTATTTGATTGCAGAGACAAACTGGGGGGATTTACGCTCCCGGGATTATCAACTTGCGGTGCTTCCATGGGGAGCTACTGAGGCGCACAATTATCACCTTCCGTATGCTACGGATAACATCCAGCTGGATGCGATTGCGGAAGGTGCGGCCAAGGTCGCCTGGGAGAGCGGGGCAAGGGTTGGGGTTCTTCCGTGTGTTCCCTTTGGCGTTAATACCGGGCAACTTGATATTCCTTTTTGCATCAACATGAATCCCTCTACCCAGACGGCAGTATTGGCTGATGTCATTGGTTCACTTGCCGGGCAGGGTATAGACAAGTTGACCGTGCTTAATGGTCATGGCGGGAACAACTTTCGCCAACAGCTCCGTGAGCTCCAGGCTGAGTTCCCTGAGGTATTCCTGTCGACTGTGGACTGGTTCAGTGTGGTTGGCTTCGATGAGATCTTTGACGAGCCGGGTGACCATGCCGATGAAGTGGAAACAAGTCTGATGATGCATATCGCGCCCCATCTTGTTATGCCTCTTGATCAGGCGGGAGACGGTTCAACCAACGACTCAAGGATCAGGGCCTTCCGCGAAGGATGGGCATGGAGCCAGCGTGACTGGTTAAAGGCAACCAATGACACCGGGTCAGGAAATCCCGCGCAGGCCACTGCAGCCAAGGGGGAGTGCTTGCTTGATGCGCTGATCGAGAAACTTGCGGGATTCTTTCTGGAACTAGCCGAAAGTGACCCGGGGAACCTCTATGAGGAACCCGGCAATTAGCGGGGTGTTACTTTATTGGGTCTAGAGCTTAATTTTTTTCCCGTCTTTCTTTGCAGGGGGAATTGGGGCATCCTTTTTCGGTGCCTTGAAGCCGGGAATTTTCAACTGTGGACCCTGGAAGTGAAATCCCTTAAAGCTCAGCCCGTTGCTGGATTGCTTAAAATCTTCCAGTTTCTTGCGCAGGTTCTCCGGCAGCTTGGCAATTTCCTCCTCGCTGTCAGCAGGTCCCTCAAAGATGATCTCGCCAGCAGGATCCTTGGCCGTGATGTTGGTTTTTCCGTCTTTACTGCGAATTTCGATACTGCCTTCCTCATTGCTGAACATCATGTTGCTTGAGCCCATCATGCGTCCGGCTCCGGGAAGGAGATTCTCGAATCCCTCAAGTTCAAACATGCCCTCAAGATGTTGCTCCATCTGTTTGCGCATTTTTTCGATCTGCTGCTGGAAGTTTCCGAACTCGGCACCATTGCCCTTGAAGGGGAGCATCTCAAAGTCGATTCCCCCCAGTTCACCAAGGTCAATACGGTTCCCGAATGGCTTGGGGTTGGCCTTTGGTTCATCCTGAAGGTGCGGAGGGCGGCTTGCCAGTGTCAGGTTGAGCGATTTCTTCTCGCCACGCTGTATGACAGCAAGTTCTACCGAGTCCCCCGTTGATTTCTTGCGGATGAGTTCACCGAGATGTTCCGGAGATTTCACCGGTTCACCTGCGATCTCGAAAACGATGTCGTGTTTCCTGATGCCTGCGGTTTCGGCAGGGCTGTCGGGAATGACCATCTTGACAGCGGCGCCAATTCCCTCCGGGAGGTCGAGTTGCGCCGCTACCACCTCATCAACCGGTGCGGTTGCTACGCCAAGCCAAGCCGGTCCCTGAGCGGTGTTGTCATTTGATTGCTGGCCAGAATCGGCGTTGGCAGCAAGGCCGCATGCGATGGCAATGAGTGTCGTTCCTGCAAGAGAAAAGGAGAGGAGTGGAATTTTCATTGTGTTGATTTGGTTTTATTTAATGGCTGTAGGATGTGATAGGGCTGTGTCAGTCGGTTCGGACCGGGAGTAGGTAAAGGCGCTCGCTTGGGATGGTCATCTTGATGATTGACCCATCCTCGGGGTTTTCCCATTTGAAGGAATCCGAAAAACGATAACGCACACCGTGAACAGGCATTTTTTCTCCGGTGAGGAATAAACCTTCATCCTCGACGCCCTCAAAGATATTCTCTGCATGAACAGGAACAAACGGGACTTTATTCGAGGTCATGGCCATGGTGCCTGGTGGTGTTCCCGGATGCGTGTCAAGATTGTTAAGAACGGCAAAGAAAACACCGGTAGCGGCAATCAGGATGGCTGCGGCAACGGCGAGAGGTCTGAGGAAGCGGAACTTGCTGATGGTTCCTGCAACCACCGTAGGTTGGCGCCCTTCCTCATAGGCAGTCTCGAGGCTCTCAAGGATTTGCGACTGCAATGCCCCAGGCACTTCTGCGGGAGATAATTCACGCAGGCTGGCCTCAAAATCTTTATCTTCCTGAGTCATTTTCTATTAAAGCGTCAATCAGAGGGAATTTGGTTTAAGTATTTTGCGCAATGCCTCAAGAGCGTATCGATAACGGGAGGCTGCCGTGTTGGCCGGGATTTCAAGGGTGGATGCAATCTGGGAAAAAGTCAGGTCGCCCCATATTTTAAGGACCAATACATCACGGAAGTTGCCTGGGAGTTGGCCGATGGCTTGTTTCAAGGCTGATGATTTTTCCTTTTCCTCCAGGGTGGATGTTCCAAACCAATCGCCTGCGGGGTCATGGGCAGAAACCAGGTAGTCAGAATTTTGTTCACGCCGGGTGCGGCGTGTGTTTTTCCTTGCAAGGTCAATGGCAGCATGGCGTAACGCAGTATAGGCAAGGGGTAGCGGAGGAGGTTCCCATTTGTCATTCTCCCCGGATCCATAGGATTTCAGGAGGCGCAGCATGGCGTCTTGAAGAATGTCCTGGGCATCAGCCTCGATATTGGTCTGAGTGCGTGCGAAAAGCAGGAGTTTGGTGCCGTTAATACGGAACCATTCCTTCCATTCTGATGACAGGTCGTCGTTCATCTACTATGTGCTAGGAAATAACCATAGACATTCAGAACATATTCCGCGTACAGCGCGTTGCCTGCAAGGGCTGAGTTTCATGGACGCTTGACTTGACGATGCCGGTCACTCGCGCCAGCATTGCCAGTGGCAGTAAAACAATGATTGAACCAACGCTTCTTGTTCTGGCGGCAGGCATGGGCAGCCGGTATGGCGGCCTTAAGCAGATGGATGCGATGGGGCCTCATGGCGAGACGGTGATGGACTATGCCGTGTTTGATGCGATTCGATCCGGATTCGGAAAAGTGGTGTTCGTGATACGCAAGGATTTTGAGGACGCTTTTCGAGAGGGGGTGGGGAGGCGCTTTGCCGGCAACATAGAAGTTGATTATGCTTTCCAGTCTCTTGATGGATTACCCGCAGGGTTTTCGCTTCCTTCAGGAAGGAACAAGCCATGGGGGACAGGTCATGCGATCCTTATGGCATCAAAGGTAGTGGCTGAGCCCTTTGCCGTGATCAATGCGGATGACTTTTACGGAAGGCAATCCTATGAGAAGATGGCCAGGTTTCTGGTCAATGGCCAGAGTGATGCCCAGCCGTCACCTTTTTGCATGGTGGGGTATCCGTTGAAGAATACCCTCTCGGATTTTGGGAGCGTTTCCCGCGGGGTATGTGACCTCAGCAGTGAGGGAGTGCTTCGCTCAGTAACGGAATTGACCAGAATTGAGAGATCAGCTGACGGCATACGGCATGTTGAAGCTGACGGTTCGGAAATTGTCTTATCCGGTGAGGAACTTGTCTCTATGAACATGTGGGGATTTACCCCGGCAGTCTTTGATTACCTAGAGAGCCTGTTTGTCGAATTCCTTGAAGAACGGGGCACGGAAATGAAGTCAGAGTTCTATATTCCCTTTGCCGTGGATGACATGGTCAGCAACCAGTTAGCCAAAGTGCAGGTATTGCGCAGTTCAGCAGCCTGGTTTGGAGTTACCTACAGGGAGGACCGTGAGCATGTGATTAGCGCTATTGCCACCCTCATAGAAAATGGGGATTATCCCTCGCGCCTCTTCAATTGAAGGGGAATTGAGCTTATTTGATCCCTCGGGTGGTGGCTTCATTGCTGCATTTACTCAGGATTCCTTCATTGTGAAGATGTTTTATATATCTTTACTATACTGATATTCAAATAGTTACATTGAAAGTAGGGGGGAAGTCAGGGGATATTTTTTTAAATTATAGAAACCATAAAAAATTCTTGCCATTTTCTATAAAAACTATAATTTGTGTATCAACCACAGGTGCGAGGAGATACACAAACAAACAAAGGGCACCAGAAAATGAACACAAATATAACAAACCGAGCCTTCACATTGCTCGAAGCCATGATTGGCATTGCTGTATTAGCAGCAGTGGCAATTATATCCTTCTCCGGCATCACGGAGATGAGAACGTCCGTTAAGTCAAAGAAACTTAAGCAGGACGTTGCCGTAGTTAACAGCGCAGTGCGTATGTATCTAACCCATGGTGGTGAGATTGGAATCCAGAGTTCCCCGCAGGCGATCATCGATAAACTAAAGACAGTGCCCACCGGGGATAGCTACAAGCAGATTTCCGGCTTGAGAGAATCCATGGTGGACTCACGGCTTGTGGTCGTCATGCAGTCTGAGAAAGCTGCGACCTCAATGGCGCCACGTGCGCTGTGGGATGAGGAGGAGCGAAGGTTTGTTGTTAAATCAGGAGGGGAACGGGGGATCGCGGAGTTTCGTCTGAAGGAGATTACTGTTCCTGAAGAAGTGGTCACCGAGAACCGTGATGTTTCACTCAAGCTCGCCAAGAACAGCACATGGGTTTGGGATTATATTGATTCCAGCAATGGCCTTCCTGAGAGGTTTGGATTAGTAAGTGTGAATCCGTCAATTCCCGCATCCTATGAATCTCCAAAGGCTGCTCCCGGACCATTGGCCCTGAATCCACCTTCGTTCTCTGCGGATGGGGGTGTCTACGGGTTGTCTGATTTTGAAGACTTCCAGGTGAAGTTGAGTAACCCGAATCCTGCCGGAGCATCGCAGGTTTTTTATTCTACTGACGGGAGTAACTGGCATGCTTACTCCGGGCAGAGCTTCAATCTTGATCCGGGCGATGCGATGCAGGCATTCGCGGCTTCACTTGATCCGTACTTGTGGGCTGACAGTCCGGTGCAGGCAAACGTATACAGCGCAAACCCAGTACAGCTCCAGATTGCAGCAGGCTTCTCCACTCACCGGGTAAGTTACCCGGAGGTTGGTGGTATAATGGTTAAAGGTGATCAAGGCTCTGCAGTACAGGGGAATTCCATTTCAGTTTCTCTTGCCAATAGCAGTGAGATTCCCAACCGCTACCAGAATTCGGATTCATTTAATGTCTTGTGGTCTTATGTCGGGGAAGATCCCTTGGTGAGTTCTTCCGGGACAAGTAAGACATTCAGCAACGGGTTTCCGGGTGCCGGTGTTGATTTCTCCCTGGATAAGTGGGGCGAGATGAGCGCCTTGCCGATCAGAATAGTTGCCAAGTCGCTTAATACTGATGCACTTCTTGATTCCGAAGAGGTTATCTCCACGGTCGAGATCAATCGAATCAGTCTCGATAAGCCGACAAGTGATGTTCTGGAAGATGGTCATTATGCACCGAGTCAGCAAATATCATTGATGCCTGCAGAGGCTTCCTCAAACCTACCGGAAGGTTGGCGCATCTATTATACCAACGATGGTAGCGACCCTGGTCATGATGAGAGCGGGGAGCCTGATCGTGGCACCCTGTATACCGGTGCATTTGATCTTTTTACTGGTGCCAGCACTCGTGCAGATATAACCGCGAGAGTTTATGGACCGAGTGGATATGCACATTGGTTTACTCCAAGTGCGCCCTACGCGGTAAGCCTATCCAGATGGCATGTGCCGAACTGGGACGGCTATATTGGAGGTAATTTCCGCAAGAACACTCATACTGCCTTCCAGAACGTCAAACAGCACTCGGCTGAAGGGCCTATTTCCATGGAATTTAATCCGGGATCCGGGCTAGATTCCTGGGGAAAGTGCCTAGCTGTCCAGCCTGACGGGAAGTCAATTGTTGGTGGTGCCTTTACTGCTGTTGACGGAGTGAACCGTAACCGGATTGCCCGTTTCAATATTGATGGTTCGCTTGACGTCTCTTTTGATCCCGGTCTTGGCTTTGATGATGAGGTGTTGGCGGTTGCTCTTCAGCCTGATGGCAAGGTTCTTGTCGGGGGGAAATTCAAGAGGTTTAACAATGTGTGGCGTAAGGGTTTGGCCAGGTTGAACTCGGATGGAACACTGGACTGGAGCTTCAATGTTGGGCAGGCTGTCCATAGTGATGAGGCTGGATGGGTTCACTCCATAGTATTGCAGGATCAACGTGCATTCGGTGGAGGCAATGGGGGTGTTTCACAGATCAATGACTACAAGGTGGTCATTTGTGGTTGTTTCGCGCGCTATAATTACAGGCCGGCATACAGTATTGCCCGGCTGCATATGAATGGTCTCTATGACTCGACTTTTGAAACAAGAAGGGGAGTTGCAGGGTTTGTGCACTCTGCAGTAGCGCAGGAAGATGGCAAGTTGGTCATTGCTGGGACGTTCTCCAGAGTTGATGGGGTTGCACGTCGCAATATTGCCAGGGTGTTGGGCAACGGTAGAAATGACCCGAGCTTTGATCCCGGATCAGGCGCTGATAATGAGGTCAGAACCGTGGAGGTGTTTGCTGACGGCAAAATCTTCATTGGCGGACTTTTTGATCGAGTGAATAACAAGTCGCGGAAAGGTGTCGCACGCCTAAATGCCAATGGGTCACTTGACGGTTCGTTTAATCTGGAGGCAAAGCACGGGATTAGCTCATGGGAGGTTTATTCCTCATCCATTAATGCTGATGGCGGGATCCTGGTTGGTGGCAAATTAGCGTCAACAAGTTCAAATTCCTTGGTGAGTTCACCGTTTTTGCGCCTACATAACAATGGTTCTTTCGATTTAAGTTATCGACCTGAGAATTTGCCCGAGAATGCTTCGGTATACGCAATCAAAACCCGTCCGGACGGGCGTGCTCTTATTACGGGAGATTTTCCTGCCGAGTTTGTCGTCAAGAGTGAGAATATTGCCCGTCTGAATACTTTCAGTGGAGGCTTGGATGGTTCATTTGATATCGGAGAAGGAGCGGATAAAGACGTTCATGTTGTCCTGAAACTCTCGGATGGGGATGTCCTCATAGGTGGTGCATTTTCACGGGTTAAGGGATTCAGTCGATCTCGACTGGCAAAGCTTGGCCCTGATGGAACCGTGCGCCCCTTCAGTGTGAAGATTGAAGGAGGTAGTGTGCTGTCAGCGGTGGAACTGGATGACGGTAGAATCGTAATCGGAGGAACTTTTACCGGCGTGAGTGGTAATCCATCATTGAGGCGTATCGCTCTGCTGAGCGCGGAGGGCGTGGCGGACCGTGCATTTAGCCCTCAGGGAACTATCCGTGATGCCTGGGTGCAGACAGATCCATTGAGGCCATGGCGCGGGCATTGGGGGAAAGTCAGCAGTGCCGGATTTAATGACGCTGTCCATGCGATTAATCTTACGCAGGATGGGAGAATCCTGGTGGGAGGGGAATTTGATAGCTACGGAGATAGCAACCAGCCATGTTTGGCTTTGCTTAATGAGGATGGAACTCTGAGCCCGGCCCTGTCGCTTGCCAATGGCAACATTCCCGCAGCAGGAAGCGTGCACCATATAATGAGCATGCCTGATGGCGGTGTCATCTATGCCGGCAGCTTTTCCGGATCGATAAGGCGTTTAAGGCAGGACGGAACCCGTGATTCCGGATTTGTGTCTCCTGAGATAAATGGTCCGGTATACAGTTGCGCCATCAAGGAGGATGGGCGTCTGCTTATCGGCGGAGACTTTACGAGGGTGTCTGGTGTCGGGCGCCAGCGTGTTGCAGTTCTCAATGCTAACGGCAGTTTCGATAGTGCCTTTGACTCAGGTGATGGTGCAGATGGTGCCGTGCACAGGGTGATTCCACTTGCTGATAGTAACGTGGTTATTTTTGGCTCGTTCAAGACTTATGGAGGTTATCCATGCAAAGGAGTCGCGAGGGTGATGCCTGACGGATCGATTGACACGAGTTTTGCCAACAGTGCGCTGGATGTCACCGCAATAAATTCAACCGATTAGTAATCATTTACGTATAGCGGGAGTGCATCGATTCAATCATTGATGCACTCCCCTGAAACAAACCAACACCATAACCGTGCCACACACATGGAGGGAGTTACAGAAACCAGCCCACTGGGGCAGAGAATCATTCAGCTAGCCGAGGGTATAGGAGTTTCCGACTTCTATATCACCAGTTGGGAGCCGCTTATTTACCGTCGCAATGGCGAAATGGTATTTGATTCATTCGTATATCAGCCACCGGAAAACATTGCCGTGAAGCCTGGTTGCGCGGATTACGCGATGATGATTGGAGATTATCGTTTTCGCGTGAACCGAATGGTAAGCCGGGGTCGTTATCGTTGGGTGATGCGCCTTTTGCCAACCGATATCCCGTCTTGCGAGGATATCAAGGTCCCGCATGCCGCGGTTAAATCCTTTCTTCAGGCAAAAAACGGTCTATTTCTTATTTGCGGGGCAACAGGCTCGGGAAAGACCACAACGATTGCGGCAATGAATCTGCATCGCGCACTTCGGAGGCGTGAGCATTTCATTACTTTTGAGGATCCGATTGAATATCTTTACCCGACATCAGGGCTTCCTTCACTGATTTCTCAGCGTGAGATAGGCCAGGATGATCATGACTTCTCTGATGCGTTGCGAGCGTCATTGCGACAGGATCCTGATGTCATCATGGTTGGGGAAATTCGTGACGGGGAAACGGCGGAAATTGCCTTGCAGGCGGCGGAAACCGGTCATGTTGTGGTTGCTACACTGCATACTTCTAGCGCATCTCAAACCGTGCAGCGTTTCCTTAAGTTGATTCCCGCGGAGCGTGTGGAAAGCGCGCAAAGCACCCTTGCGGACATACTCAGGATGATTATTTGCCAACGACTGGTCATGGATGATACCAGAGGTAAGCGATTTGCAATCCACGAGATGTTGTTGCAATACGATTCGGTGTCCAACTTGATCCGGCGTGGTGAGTTCAAGAAACTGGACCAGGAACTTGAAACGGGCAGCAAGCGCGGGATGTGCAGTTTTGAGGCTAGCTTGGCCAGCCGACAGCAGGAAGGATGGCGTCCTTCATTCAAGGAGCCCACCGGGTTTACTTCTCAAGAGATTTCCGAGTTCCTTGCTTATGAGGAAGAATTGCAACCGGGAGTGAGTCGATGAAATTCCAGGATATAAAAGATGTCCTTACCTTTGCTTCTTTCCGGCCCGAGCCGGATGACAGCACGGTAAGTTGGGGTAGGCGTTTCCCTAACCGCCGCTCCCTTCTGCTCAACTTAAACCGTGATGGGGTGAGTTGGTGTGCGATCGGCAAGTCGGGAGCTTATGGGGAACAAGGATCGCTTGGTGGGGAATTAAAGGACATTGTTGGTGATATGGGTGAGCAATGGCGTGGGTTAACTGATGATGGTTGGTGTGCGGTATCTTTAAATCACCGTTTTGTGATCAGTCTTGAGAGTAACCTGACACGAAAGAATGGAGCGGAAGAGCAAATCAGGATCAATCCAAAGGCGGCACTTGGCTCAAAGGCTGAGCGTGGAAAACGGTATGCGGTTAAACACAATCCGGAGTCGAATAGCAGCGCATTACTTGCCGTTGACGAAGAGTATATCAAACAGGTTGAGTCAATTTTCAACGGTGCTGGACTGAAGATCGGACGCATTTGCTGCGGTCTTTACGGGATGTTCAGTGATGCCGTTGATCAGATGATTGATGCTCGTGCAGATTACCTAAAGGGCAAACATGAGGAACCGCTGGGTAAGATCATCGTTATTGCATGTTGTGAGGGGTCGGTATGTATAATGAGCTCTGATGAAGAGCGCTGGGTGGAATTACGTTCACGAAGTGGTTTGTATACGGTCGATGACCTGGAACCGGCATTGAATATCATTATGCCGATGCTCGAGCATTCCGGACCGAGAGCGCGACTCGTCTTTGCATCGGACCAAGATGGATCAGCGTTGAAGGACATGCTTGCTGCTTCATCGAAGGAAATGCTCATCAGCGACATTAGCAGGGGCGAGGGCTTGTGGTCCCTGCTCAAGGAGGAATAATGCATGGATAATCAACTTAAAGTTTGTCATGACCTCAAGACTGACCGGCCTGATATCGGTCAGCCTCTTCCTAGGATCCTGACATTGTTGCCGATTCTCTTTGTGCTCTCTGTAATCGGCGCAATTGCCCTGAATGCGCTGTTTTTCTTCCAGCTAAGGAATGCCGAGAAAGCCAAGGAGGAGTGGAAACTAAAAGTTGCGACGGAGTCTTCCAAGCAAAAGGAGATCGTTGCAAAGATTGAGACCATTAAGGATGAGGAACGTCGGGCGAATGATGTTCAGGCCTGGGTAGAGGGTTCCCGTCAAATGCAGCCACTTGCCGTTGCCATCGCCCGCAGCATGGATGTCAAAAGCTCTATCGCAGAGCTTTCCTTGTTCAGGGAGGCTGAGAATCCAAACCAGATTAAGCTTGGGTTCAAGTTTGATAACGGGGGGCAGAAACAACTGGACGCGACGCTTGAGGCGGTGAACGGCCTTGGATACCGGTCTTATTCTGCCAACCAAACCGCAGGCAAGGAGGGGTCGCTTGATTACCAGGCAACCTTAATCTGGCAGAAAAGCAATAAAGAAGCACTTAACCTTACTGCTACCGATGAATAATAAGCATATGGCATGTACTGTTCTGGGGATGGCCATTGTTGGGATGGCATACGCCACCATGGGGTTTCATGACAAGCTGAAGCTGGCCATGGATGAGGAGCATGCAGCAAAGGCGGCATATGACAGTGCAGTGTTCGGCTGTAATGCTCAACAGAGGAGTTTTGTCATTCTCCGGGAAAAAACAAAAGCAATTCGTGAATACCTTTCTCAATGGGAACCGCACCTCAAGCAGACGCGTAATCCGCAGTTTGGAGAGGCATTGATTAACCTGCGCATTAAGCAGGATGATATCACCACCCTGTCGCAGGGGTTTGAGACGGTCGAGCAGGATAAAAGCGGGACGATACCGCAGACGCTCCGGGCACGATTAGTTTTTGAGGATGACTACATCAAGACTCTCAATTGGCTCGCCAAACTCGAGGGCTCGATGCCGGCAATCAGGGTTTCCAGTTGTCGGTTGTCAAAGGGGCAATCCGGCAATGATATCAAGATGGAGTTAACTGTTGACGTCCCCATTGTTGAAGAATCCGAGGATGGAGAATCCAAGACCTGATTACCTGACATGAGAAATCCAATAATACTACCTGTTCTTGCTGCAATGATGGTGGCGAGTAATGGAATGGCCCGGGATTCAATTGATCCGGTCGAGCGCAATGTTATCTCCTCGGTTAAAGATATTGGTGTGCTTCCGCATGAGAAGGAGGAGTTGATTAAGGGCTTCGTGCTCAAGCAGCCAGAGCGCAATCCGTTTGCTGATCGTGCCAAGGGTGAGAAGGGATTGCCTTCAGGGGACAGCCAGAGCGAGGATTCCAGGATTCGCCTGGCTCTTGAGTCTTTCTCCGTTTCAGGAATTGCCAAAGGGCAGGGCGGCTATAAGGCCCAGCTTGGCAGTATCATCCTGAGTGAGGGTAAGCTGATACCTCGCCTTATTCCCGGGCAATCCGATGATCTGCGCGTTACGAAAATTACACCTGAGCTGGTCGAGATTACATGGGTTGCGGATGAGGAAGCGGCCAAGCCTCGCAAGATAACTCTGGAGATTGATCTTGACCCCAGGGTTGGGGTCTTACTGCCAACGGTCACGAACGGAGGTTCAGGCGGGGTCAAGAAGCTCGTTTATGCTTCGATGAAGGAAGCGGATTCCGAGTGATTGCAATTCCCCTTGTGAGAAGGGGGCGGGGAGAATTGAGACGAGAAGATGAATAATTCAATTCGTAAGCGACTCTTCAAGACAGGTTGCCCGGTTGACGGGTTTTCTCTTGTTGAGGTGATGATTGCATCCGCAGTTGCGGCATCGGTTATGGGAGCGGCAGCACTTGCCTTCAGTGCCATTGGAAAAAACCAGCGACGATTGAGTAATTATGCGGCTATTGAAATAGGGGATGCTGCAGCTAACAACTATTACAATATAGCTGGAAATAGTGTGGATTGTTATGATGCGCCGAATTACGGCAGGGCGGCTACCGCTGACTTGCTCCGTGAGCGCTTTTGGGAGGATGTTTCTCATGGGTCAGCGGTTTATTGCCTGGCGCGAAGCGGATTGAACACGGTGCGACCGGTGTATATACCGGCTCCGGAGGATGGTCGATCCCTGGATTCCCCCGAGGCTTTCCGATTGCATCTTGCCGCGGTCTTTAGCCAGAGTTCATCCGTCTATAAAGGGTGGCGTGGATCTTCCCCATATGACAACGGGTCTATTTATATCCTGCAACCCAGTAGCTTTTCGGGATTCCTTGCAGTGCGTGCCATTTACGACATCGATATTCAATCAACGGCAGAACCGAGTGGAACCTATGTCAGTGTAAAGCGTTATTCGTGGAATGAGCTAACTGATTATTATGATGTGTTTTTTCCTGCTGGAATGAACGGTGTCCCGTTTCGCCCACTGTTTGTATTTCACGAGAGACGTTCCCGGCTTGCCCTTGAAGAGGGTGATATGGATCAATACAAGACTGCGGCCAGGATGCCTTTTTACTTCATCTGGTGGCCGGACCCGGCTTCACCAACACTCGCAAACCAAGGTGCAGATTCCGACTCGGGATATGCTGCAAGTATTCCTCCAGGGTCTGCTAATCCGTTGCCTGCTTACGCGGCAATGGCAGGAAGGACTAATTATTTTTTCACCGTGCCGCTGTTACCCTCGATGTAATTTCATGGAACATTCACTTGCCCATACACGCTCTGCGTCTTCCGGTAGTGCCATATTAATGGGGCTAGTGGTAATGACGCTTGGCACATTCGGTGTGGCGGCGTGGATCTCGCTGCTCAACAGCAGGGCAATCTATATCCAGAGCATGGAGGTTAGTTCCAACCATCGCATTGCAAGAGTGAATGCCAGGGCGGTTGCTGACGAATTTATTTACCGTCATGCTCTTGCTAAGCTTGCTGTACCAGCCGGCGACATCCTGATCCCTGATGGCTTAGGGAGGGTGGAAATGTCAGCTGCAGACACAGCACCTCTGGCTTCCCTGATACGGCCATCAAGTGAAGTGATTACCGGTATGGCCAATGGCTATGGCTATCAGGTGGAGTTGCCTGTAAAGGTTACTATCAATGTTGATCATGATAACGATCCTGAGACACTGGCAATTCCCAGTATCTACAGCCGGGCATACCAGCTCAAGTCTCGGGCGCCTCAGCTGACAGGTGACCTATTGGTATTACACAGGCCAATCACGGCTGATTCGGGTGAACACGAACTAAGCGGACAGGTTCGGGTGTATGGTAATACTGTGCTTTGGTCATCCCGAGTTGCGGTTGTTGCCGATAGCGGAGTCAGGACTGAGCGTTATACTACATTCAGCGGCGGGGCTTCTTCCCAAAGTAAGGTCAGGAACCTTGAAGGCCGGTGGATTGCTCCTGCCAATTATCCTCTGGTGACCAATACTGCGGGTGAGGTAGAGGGCGGGAATGCATACGATGGAAGATTGAACGTAATTGACCCGGGAGCGCATGTGCCATGGTCGATGAAGAACCAGTTAATGAAGGGAAGCCACATCGTGTTGAGTGGGGATAAGGAATATGACAGTGGAAGAGGGGCCAGAAGTGATGGAGCAGGGAACATCCACGTTACTATTGGTGATTCGCACCTGACGAGTGTCTTGATCGGCAATCATGTAAGGACGATCAACCTGCATGGCCAAGATGATGCTTTATCATTTGCCAATGCAGAATCTTTGTCGGCAATCATGATTGTCATTCACCAGACGGCTGGCTCAGGAAGAACCTTGCGCAATATTAATCTTAGGGGAAGCAATAACCGTCGACTGCTTCTTGGGATCAAGAGGGAGGATAGCAATAATGCAGAATCCCGATTGACCTTTGCAGATGCTGATGAAGACCCTAGGTGGAGATTGATGCTGATTGCAGAGCGCTGCAGGATGACCGCCGGCAACTCGCCGCATGGGGTCGTTACCTTGGTTGGGGGGATTCGTACTGACAGTGATTTTGAATGGAGTGGGGAGCCCGGGAAAATTCTCGAGATTCGCCGGGAGACCGACGCCGGTATTCTGGAGCGCCTGGCACCCAGGACGGCTTGGTTGGAAAGTTACGCGAACTGATCATGAAATTGAACAAAGAACGATTCAAGGGTGGTGTGAGTGCCCAAGGAGTTTCGACTCGTGCCGGGTATAGCTTGGTGGAGGTGCTGGCCGCTTGTGGTATTATTGCCCTTGGAGTTGGTGCAGCACTTTCATTGAGCCTTGCAACGGTTTCTCAGGAAGAGGCAGGGCATCGCATCGCCCGTGCAGTTGCCATCGGCGAGAATGCCGCGCGTCTCTATGGTCTTGGCCTGAGTCCCGATGAGATTGTCCGGATTCTTCCACCAGACCCTGTTTTATCAAGTATTACTATCAGGGAGGATGAATTCGAGGTTGATGGCGTTGGTCAAATGGACAGGGCGCAAGTTGACATTGTGTTTAACACCAGCCGGTCGAGTTCCAGGTGGGCAGAGGGGCAATGGTCTGGTGGGGCAGGGGGAGAATCATCCAAGCGTAACCTCCCGGTGATAACGGCATTACGGCCGAAAGTTCGCAATGGTTCATAAAGGGTGCGGTAATCGCCATTTTATCAAGTTAAGAGAAGAAACATCATGTTGAAGAAAGTCGCTCTTTGCAATGTGAATACTGGTCGCACCAGTCTCGTAATTGTCGATACGGACACAGATGACAAGGCCATCATGGGGGCCGGTAAAGCTGCCAATGAAGTTGCCAAGGTTACCAATATAAGTGGGGCCGATGAGACGGTGCATCGATTGACGATGAAGAAGGGCAACCTGGAAGACCGCGCTGCGCTTTTTGCAGGGGTTGCCCGTTGTCTGGAACGGAATATTTCCACGATCAAAAGCTTTGAGCTTCAGGCCAACCGGGTGAAATCGCCGATCTACCGGGGTATTATTGCGGAAGTGGCACACCAGATTTCCCTTGGAGACAAGATCAGTGATGCTTTGGGAAGGTTTCCTGATGCTTTTGGTCCGGAAGTTATTGCACTTATAAAAGCAGGTGAGGAATCCGGCAGATTACCTGAGATTTTTGCTCAGATTGGGAAATCGACCAAGAAAACAGTCAAAATTATCAATAAGCTCAAGAAGGGGATGATTTATCCCGGTATCGTCTTGACCATGGGGGTGGCGGTAATCATCACGATGAGTTACACGCTGGTTCCTGCTGTATCGAAGCTATACGGTGACCTCGGCGCAAAGCTTCCCGGCGCCACCCGTATGATGATGAAGTTGTCCTCAATTCTCATCAACCAACCTTACATGCTGCTAATTCCTGTTGGAGGATTGTGGTTGTTGTTCAAGAATTGGGGGAAGATCACCAAGACACCAAGGGTTCAAAGGGTATTTGCAAACACGCCGACGCTTGGCGGAATCGTCAGGAAATCAGCTGCAGCGGTTAGCTTTCGGTGCCTTGCCCTGTTGCTTGAGTCAGGGGTGAGGATTAATACCGGGCTGAAAATCACTTCAGAAAGTGCACCCCATATATACTATAAGGAATTTTTCGGACGCGTGCGCCAACATATTAATGATGGCTTGAGCATGTCTGAGAGTTTCCTCATGGAATCTCATTGGCTCGGTGATGACGGTCGTACGGTTTGCGGCATTATGGAAATTGCCGCAGAGACAGGTTCTGCTACCGAGATGCTCGACGAGATTGCTGATGATTATGAAGAGGAACTCGATAATATAGCCAACCAGGTGGACAAGGTTCTCGAGCCCATCACAATTCTCGTGCTGGGTGCACTTGTGGGATTTCTCATCTACGCCATTTATTCGCCGATTTTCGGTCTTGGAAAGGTCATGCTTCCTGGTTCCGATGAGAAGTCACCGCCGCCCGTATCCCGGAAGCGTTGAATGCTTTTGACATCAGAGGTCAAAGAAGGGGAGTGAGCACCGGCTGTAATCGCGGTGCTCACTCCCCAATATGAATCCCAAATGGTGTTTTTTTTAATAAAGCAGGAGGATTTTGGCATGAATATCCCTCCTTTTTGCCTTTGATTGGGATTCAGTTATATCTTCAATTCCCACAACGTAA
>JAAESJ010000490.1 GCA_024229495.1 Verrucomicrobiaceae bacterium
CAATGGGAGACATCACAGGTGTCACAGCAGGTAACGGTCTTACAGGTGGTGGTACTGCTGGTGCTGTATCACTTGCCGTCGGTGCTGGTACAGGCATCACAGTAAACGCTGGTGACATTCAAGTTGCTACTAACTATGCCGGTGGTGCATCTATCGCAACCGTCGGCACTATCGCAACAGGTACATGGGCAGCAACAGATGTAGCAGTAGCACACGGTGGTACAGGTTCTTCAACAGCATCGGCTGCTAGAACTGCACTAGGTGTTGCTATTGGTTCTGATGTTCAGGCGTTTGATGCTGACAATGCTGTTACAGATGCCGCACAAGAGTTTACAGCACAACAGAACTTCAATGCTACAACACTAACATTCAATGCAACACAGGCATGGAATCTCACAACAGATCAAGTTACTAAAGTTGTACTCACAGCTAATGTAACATTCTCTGCACCCACCAATATGAAAGACGGTGGGTTCTACGCAATCACAGTAGAACAAGACGGTACGGGAAGTCGTACAGGTTCTTGGAACACTGTATTCAAATGGGCAGG
>JAAESJ010000491.1 GCA_024229495.1 Verrucomicrobiaceae bacterium
GCGCAATATTTCAAGCGGGTCACCCTCTTCACCCTGCGCAATCGCGTATTTACGGAAATGGTTGAGTTCTGCCATTTTTGCAGACAAGACAACCACGTGTCATCGTGGTTGTCACAGCCATATAATCTATCATCAGGAGTCAGCCTTGTCCATGTTCGCCCAGACAAAACAATTACTGGTTCATTCCAACTCAATACTTGCGGGAGGCTTAGTGGAAACATCGTAGAAAACCCTGTTAATGCCCTTTACGTTGTTTAAAATCTCGTTGGAGATCCTTCGCAGAAGTTCAGGTGGGAACTCAACCCAGTCCGCCGTCATGGCATCCTCACTGGTAACCGCCCGCAAGGAAACTGCCCATTCGTATGACCGCTCATCCCCCTTCACTCCAACCGTCTTAATGGGAAGCAAGCCGCAGTAAGCCTGCCACACCTTGTCATACCAGCCGCTTTCCTTCAGGTGTCGCATGAAGATCGCGTCCCCCTCACGAACGATTTTGAGCTTTGCTGCAGTCACCTCACCTGGAACCCTCACTCCCAGACCTGGTCCGGGAAATGGATGTCTGTAAAGAATATCCCGAGCAATACCAAAGCTTTCACCGAGGGCACGGACTTCATCCTTGAACAACTCGGCAAGAGGTTCAATTACCCTGCCCTGTTCCTGTAATTCAAGGATCCGGGGAACGCGATTATGGTGCGTCTTGATTGTTGATGCGATGGACCCACTGGTTGCACTTTCAATAACGTCCGGATACAACGTTCCCTGTGCAAGTAGCTCCACATGGTCCGCTGCATCGAAAAACACATCCACAAACACATTTCCAATCCGGCGACGCTTCTCTTCAGGATCGTCAATACCTGCTATTGCACCAAGAAACCTGCTCCCCGCATCAATCACCTCAAGCTTAATGCCAAGCTTTTTAAATTGCCCAACGACCTCCGCCGTCTCATCCATGCGCATCAGACCATTGTCCACATAGATCGCTCGCAGTTTCACTCCTGCCCGGTCAAGCAACACAGCCAACACTGTGGAGTCAACACCTCCTGAAACACCGCACACAACCTCTCTCTCTCCGACCTCCCGACGCACACTGTTTATCAGGATCTCCTTGAATGAGTCCATATTAAATCGGGGTGGGTCATCAACCAGGGAAAGGAAATTCTCAATAACCACCTTTCCTTCGTGACTGTGCGTGACCTCAGGATGAAACTGAATGCCGAAAACATTCTCAGACAACTGGATAGCAACAGGAACCCCCTCCTCATTCCGACCAATCACCTTGGCTCCCTCAGGAAGTTGAGTACACGTATCTGAATGACTCATCCAAATCTGGGAGGAGCCACTCATTTTGTCAAAAAGAACACTGTCGCCCTCTGGCCGGAATTCAGCAGGGCCATATTCACGAGTTGTTCCCGGTTCCACCCGACCGCCATGCTTCTTATTGAGCAACTGCATGCCATAACAAATTCCTAGAATTGGAACGCCAAGCCCTCTCAGATAATCAAAGTCAATATCTGGAGCGTCCTCATCTGAGACGCTACGGGGACCACCGGAGAGAATGACGCCCTTGGGAACAGGGACCTGTTTAAAGTTGTCTGGATGACAGAGCTTGGCAAAATAACCGGCTTCGCGAAGCCGCCGAACGATAAGCTGTGTATACTGCGAACCAAAGTCAATAACCGCGATCTGTGGTGAAATATCCATGTCCTCGATGTGTTCTACGATGCGCCAACTTTACCTTTAGGCGCAAACTTCTCAGCTTTAATCCATCGACTGGTAATTAATGGGTTCTTCAGTAACCACAATATCATGAGGATGGCTTTCCTTAAGCCCTCCTGAAGTGATTCGCGTGAACTCAGCCTTGGATCGCAACTCCTCCAGGCTGGCTGCACCGACGTATCCCATCCCTGACCGTAGACCACCGACCAGCTGGAAAATCATATCGGCAAGCCGACCTCGGTAGGGAACCCTTCCCTCAACCCCTTCAGCGACCAGTTTTCCAGATGAATTCTGGCCGTAACGATCGCCTGATCCTCTGCGCATCGCCTTCAAAGACCCCATCCCACGATATTCCTTAAACGTTCTCCCCTGCCAATTGACCATAGCCCCGGGCGATTCCCTGGCACCAGCAAGCAAAGAGCCAAGCATCACAAGATCCGCGCCGGCGGCAAGCGCCTTAACAATGTCCCCAGAATACCTTACCCCACCATCAGCAATCACCGCGACCCCTTCGCCTCTACACACTTCAGCAACATTCTGCACTGCCGTGAACTGAGGCATCCCAACACCAGAAATTACCCGTGTCGTGCAGATCGAACCAGGGCCAACTCCAACTTTTACGGCACTCGCCCCGACCGCAACGAGATCCCTGGCCCCCTCCGCTGTCACAACATTGCCCGCCACCACAGGAATTGCGGAATGGCTTGCCGCCAATTCAGAGATCAAGTCCAATACCCGTGTAGTGTGGCCGGTGGCAGCATCAATAAACAACGCATCGGCACCCGCCTCTACCATCGCTGCAGCCCTTTCCCTCGAATCCCCTCCAACACCAATAGCCGCACCAACGCGGAGCTGCCCATTGGAATCCTTGCAAGCATTCTTATACCGCTGACGAATCTCAATATCCTTGGTTGTCATCATGCCCGCGAGCTTTCCCTCATCGTCAATGAGCGGCAATTTCTCCAAGCGGTTAGCATAGAGGATTTGCCGCACCTCATCCTGTGAGGCCCCCTTCGGCGCCGAAACAAGACGCTCCTTTGGAGTCATCATCTCTGCAACCCGTGTGGAATCATCCTCCACATACCAAATGTCACGATTGGTAACCATCCCGACAAGCTCACCGCTCTCATCAACAACGGGAAATCCAGAAACTCCATGGTCGGCCATCACCTCATGCAACTCGGAAAGGGTAGTGTTCTCACTAACGGTTACTGGATTCTGGATCACTGTGTTCTCAGAGCGCTTCACCTTGGCCACATACGCAGCCTGCTCCTCCACAGGGCAATTGCGATGGATGACCCCCAAGCCTCCCTCACGAGCTAATGCGGTGGCTAATTCAGCCTCGGTAACCGTGTCCATTGCGGAGGAAAGCACCGGAATATTGAGCCCGATATCCGCAGTTAACGTAGACTTTATATTCGCCTCCGATGGCAATATTCCACTCTTGCTCGGAACAAGCAGCACATCATCAAAACTAAGACCAAGGGGAAACTCCTCTTCCATGCGCAATCATGTGCGCATTGCCGAATGTTGCAAGCCTTTTAATGGCTCATCCATAAGTTTTGGGAGATTCACCTCTCTCTTCAATAACCAAAAACTGATGCGGTAAAGGCAACGGAAAAATTACACGTCAGACAGCATTGCGTATTGAAAAAAAATGTAAATTGACCTAAGACACATCCTTAAAACCAACATCACATGAAAATATTTATTTGTAATCTAATCAGCTTGTCTACAAGCATTGCGATTCTTTCATTCACGAGTCACGCTGGGGAGGGCGCTGCCAGTAATTCAAGCACATTTGAAGACCTCTGGGACATTCCCCACCTCTACAACAATTCTGATACCTTCTGGCTCACCGATCTTAAACTAGTCGGCCGCTACCAATGGCAGATGGCAGATGTCAGTTCCGACCTTCCCGATTACAGCACCAATGAGATTCGCCGCATGCGCTTAGGCTCCGAAGCTAAGATTCTAGGCGGCGACTACAAGGTAAAGGCGGCATTCAATATTGATCATGGGGCCGGTAACAACCATTACGCGGAGGAGCTCTACATCCAATATGGCGGAAATGCCCTGCCCTTCAAGGTAACTCTCGGCCTACAGAAACCCAAGTGGTCGTATGAATCCTCAACCTCCTCCAGGAAAATCCTAACCTTTGAGCGTTCACAAATCGTGAACCAGCTCGCACCAAAGAAAACCGCAGGAATCAACATCAGTGGCGTTATCGACAAGTACGACTACTCACTGGGAGTTTACCGTGGTGACACAATTCATTCACACAAGGGAGGCGCGATATTCGGCGACCATAATGAGGCCGGTGAATTTACGGCGGCAAGCATCGGGCAAGACTATTCAGTGAGCTCATCCTTTGATTCGGCAGCCTGGAGACTGGACTGGCTGCACAACACTGACGCGTCAAGCAACGCTGCCCAGCCATATGAAAACTCCCTATCCCTGAACCATTCATTGCAAAAGGGAGCCTGGGGATTACACAGCGATTTGATCCATGCTCAGGGCGATGCAGGCAACGACGACAAGACGGCGATCGTCATCCTTCCCACCTTTGACCTCTCTGACAAACTCCAAGTAGTAGCCCGTTACACCCTATCCGATGGTGACGGACTAAAGCCCAATAAACGCTACGAGCAAAAAGCAGGGGCGCAATCCGGTGACGGCTATCAGTCAATCTACCTAGGGCTGAATTATTACCTCAATGACCACAAACTCAAGATCATGGGCGGAATTGAATACTCTGACATCGATAACGGTAACGATTACGATGGATACACCATCTTTTCAGGGCTGCGTTTTTACTTCTAGTTACCAGTAACCGCACTCCCCTTAGGGACAGATCCGCCATTATAACGTGATACCACAAAGAGTCGGCACATTGTGCCGGCTCTTTTCATGATCAAGCCATCCAACTTGATGGCGACAATCAGGACTGCTGGGCAAGCGCATAAGCCGCCGCACCGACTGCAACTGCCAGGTCCCCCATCTCAGCAGCCTCAAACCGGACACCACGCGCAATGGAATTAGAACCATAGCGGGAAACAGCAGAAGAGACGCCGTCCAAGTAAATTTCCGGCATCTTCTCCACCAATCCTCCCCCAAGCACAACAACCTCCGGAGCCAACAACTCGATCGCACTGGCTACCCCGGCGCCCAGGTAATTAGCGCTTCTCTTCATGATAGCAAGAACGGAATCCTCGCCGGCATCAATTGACTTTTTGATCAAGCCACTCTTAATCCTCGAAATATCCGCGCCGGCATTTTCCTGGATTGTTGGCGCATTTCCCCGCATGGCCTCAATGACACATGCAGAAGCAATCGCCAAACGCCCGCAAAGCCCCTCAAGGGTAACCGGCTCGTTCATCTTTCCCTCAAGGGTGGAGCCCAGCATGCGCAACTCCCCAATTTCCATGCAGGAGACATCCTTGCCTCGGAGTATCTTCCCATCATAAACAAATCCACCACCAACACCAGTCCCCGGAAAAACACCAAGCACCGATCGCGCTCCTTTTCCTGCTCCCATGTGATATTCAGCGTAAGTCCCGGCATCAACATCATTCAGAACACAAACATCCCGCTCAATACGTTTTGAAAGATATTCTCCCACATTCACTTTCTTCCAACCCAGGTTTGAGGCTTCCCTCAAAATCCCCTTCGTGGAGTCAACCACACCTGGGCACCCGATCCCAAGGGCCTTGATCTCATCGCAATGCACTTCCGCCTCCTTGAGGGCATCTTGCACCGCTGTCCAGATTCTCTTCATTCCCTCCTTTGCTCCCTTGTTCCCTTCAGTAGGCATCCTTACGGAACCCACAACCTCCAGATCCTCATTAAAAACAACAGACAGGATCTTGGTGCCCCCAAGATCAACGCCAATAGAATATTTCTTTACCATCGTTGATTATTGAAGGCCTCTGGATCATTCCATTTACCATGATCGCGAAATTACACTCGTCCTCTCAGGGCAATAGCCAAGATGCATTATTTCACAATCCCGGCACCTCTGGCAACAAATAACACCGCTATGAACCTTCAGTGGATGGGATCTGGGATTGCCCGGGAGGACGGTGTGGCAACAACCTCATGTCCTTTGCCTCAGGAATCCTGCCAGCTTCCTTAACGGCAACGCGTTGAAAGTGCTCTTGTGCCTTGAATGACTTCTTACCCTTCTTTGACTTGAAGCGCTGGTAGGTGCCATCAGATTCAAGGCGGTAAGCCTGTGAGTTATCCTTGAAATGGCCGTTGAGCACGCTCAGCAACCTCTCCTTTGACAAATCATCGTTCACCTCAACCATCAGCTCAACCCGTCTATCGAGACTTCTCTTCATCAAATCTGCGCTGGAAAGAAACACCCGAGCCTTACCACCATTATGAAATGAGAGCACCCGAGCATGCTCTAGGTAACGATCCACAAGGGCTGACACCTCAATGTTCTTACTGATCTTCTTGATGCCGGGCTGGAGACAACAAATGCCCCTGACATTGAGACGTATCTTCACCCCTGCGCCTGATGCCGCATAGAGAGCCTCAATAATTTGCTCGTCCTGCAGACTGTTCACCTTGATATCAATCCCTGCCTCCTCGCCATTTTCTGCACGCGAAGCCTCATTGCCGATCAATGAAAGCAGTTTCTTGCGCAAAAGAAAAGGAGCCACGGTGAGTAATTTCATTTTACGAAGCTTCACCCCACCTGTCAGCGCGTTAAAAAGTTGAGCCGCCTCACTGCCGTAATTTTCCCGGGAAGTCAGGTAACTGATGTCAGTATACAAGCGCGCGGTCACCTCGTTATAATTTCCCGTGCCGAAATGGGTATAACGCTTCAACGCGTCCCCTTCTTTCCGAACCACAAGGGTAGCCTTGCAGTGTGTCTTCAAGCCTTTAACCCCATAAATGAGCTGGACCCCGGAGCGAACCAACTCCTCTGCCCTCTCAAGGTTGCGAGCCTCATCAAATCGCGCCTTTAGCTCCACAACCACAGTGACGTTCTTGCCATTCTCTGCAGCAGCAATAAGGGCGCTAATCACTCGACTATTATTTGCTGTGCGGTAAAGGGTCTGCTTAATGGCAAGAACATCAGAATCCACAGCCGCCTGCTCTATCAGCGCAAGGACAGGGTCATAACTTTCATACGGATGATGCAATAGCATGTCGCCATTGCGCAGAGAGTTGAATATATCAGTTCCAGGGAGCCAGCCGGCAGCCTGCACCGGCGACCAAGATTCAATCTTAAGTTGCTCAAAATCCTTGGTTTCTGACAATTCCATAAACCGGCCGAGCCCCAGAGGCACCCGGCTGGGATAGACATGGGAACTTCTTGCGCCAAGAATGATGAGCAAGCCCTCGAGCAGTTCATCAGGAAAGCGAGAATCAATTTCAAGGCGTACACAGGCCCCGCGCTTCCTCTCTGCAAGAGCGTCCACCATCTGTCTTGCAAAATCATAGGCATCCTCCTTCAGGGCGGCATCACTGTTGCGGGTTATCCTGAATAATCCGGCGCTGTGCACCAACTCATCGGGAAAGAGACTGCCTACAAAATTCATGATTACTTCCTCAAGGAGGACAAACCGATAGCCCGAGGAATTCGGCAACCTTATGAAGCGGCTAAGGGTGGAGGGTAGCGGAACAAGCACCCTGCGACACCCTGCGTTTCCGGGCTCATCACTGGAACCGATCTCACACAACAGGCAAAGGCATAAGGAGGGAACCATTTCAATTGCACGCTCACCATCCCTTAGCTCTACAGGAGTCAGGAGTGGCAATATAGATTCCTCGAAAACATCAGCAATATGGTCAAGTTGACCGGGCTTCAATTTCTCAACCGGCACTGCCTGTAATTTGTGTCTTGCCAACTCAGGAAAAAGCTCTTCTACAAGCACTCTCTCGGTTTCCTCTGCCATCACCTCAACGCGCTGACGAATCATCCGCAATTGCTTGCCTGGACTCATGCCAGCAGGATCAACCCGACTCTCTTCCAAAGCCCCCAGCATTTCCAGCCCACCCACACGGACCATGAAAAATTCATCAAGGTTGGATGCCGCGATCGCAAGAAACTTCAACCTTTCAAGAGGTGGCAAGTCACTGCGAGCGCCCTCATTGATAACCCGCTGGTTGAATTCAAGCCAACTGAGCTCGCGGTTTATATAGGGGATAGGCATCGAAGGGGCGTAGATACTACACCCTGTGAAGACGGTCTGGAAATGATTTCGAAAGGCATTAAAGATAAGAAACATCTGAGTTTGAGCCCCTTAAAAGCCAAAAAATGATTACACGCTCCCGAGAAAAAGGAATATGAAGCTTGCTCAAGCCTCAACGGATCAAGAACAGGGCACATGAAAAATGGAGCACCCAATGTCACAGAATCGTAACATCACGACTTTGGCCAGAATCATAAATATTGTTATGATAAAGGATAATCTTTAAAAAGCCCCACCGCTTGCCCCCCACACCAACCCACACATGACCTTCTTTATCATACTAGGAAGCCTTGGCATTTTCCTCTTCGGCATGAAAACTCTCAGTGAGGGAATTCAAAAAACTGCCGGCGAGAAAATGCGCCAGGTAATGGCTACCATGACCCACAATCGGCTCGCCGGTGTAGGGACCGGCTTCCTCACCACCTGCCTGCTGCAATCCTCCTCGGCAACAACGGTCATCGTCGTGAGCTTTGTCAACGCCAGCCTGCTGACACTTGTCGAGTCCATCGGGGTTATCATGGGAGCGAATCTCGGAACCACGCTTACTGCATGGATTATCGCCCTTGTTGGCAAGTTCAGCCTTGCCAAGATTGCATTGCCCATCGTTGGCATTGGCACTCCTCTTATCTTCATCGGCAAGGGCAGATTGAAGAGCACTGGCGAGATCCTGATTGGCTTCGGCCTCCTCTTTTACGGACTGGGCGCACTGAAGGAAGCAGTGCCCGATGTCAAAAGCATGCTCGCTAGCACGGATGAAAGCATTGTCGAGCAAGCCAAGAACTGGAGAAGCTTCATTGAGTCAATAAGTGGCAAAGGTTATCTCTCGCTACTGATGTTCTTTGTCGGCGGCATCCTGCTCACCATCGCCGTCCAATCTTCATCAGCCGCAATGGCCATTACCGTGACACTGTGTATACAGGGCTGGATTGGATTTGAAGAGTCATGCGCTATCGTCCTCGGTGAAAATATTGGCACGACGGTAACAGCCTACCTAGCCTCACTTGGAGCCAACGTGAATGCCAAGCGTGCCGCACGGGCCCATTTTATGTTCAATACAATGGGGGTCGTCTGGATGCTCATTGCCTTCTACGCATTCGTACCATTGGTTGAATCAATCGGGAGTAGCCTTCCGGAAACTTTCAAGACTGAAAAGCACAACACTCCAGAAAGCTTCAAGCTGGCGATTTTTCACTCCCTATTCAATCTCATTAATATCTGCCTATTGATCGGTTTTGTGCCCTGGATTGCCAAGGTAGTCACACGCTGGGTTAAGGAGGAAAAAGGCGAAACTCAAACACGCCTCCACTATATCAGCCAAAACCTCGTCGAGGTTGGGGAAATGAATCTTCCTGAAGCCCAAAAAGCCGTGGAGGGAATGGCTGGCCTTACCGTTGAGATGTATGAAGGGTTTGAGAAAGTCTTTGCCGACAGGTCAACCGATCTCAGCAAAGCGGTTGCCGACTGCAAGGAACTCGAAGATGCCATTGACCAATGCATGGCAGACATCACTGAATACCTAGTGCGGCTCTCTTCAGCCGAACTGAGCGAACGAAACGCCGGTGAAATCACCTCCATGATGCGTGCCGTAGCCGAACTGGAGGAAGCCAGCGACTGCGTTTACCGCTTGGTAATGCTCACTGAGCGACGTAACCGAAAGGGCCACAAGGCTTTCTCTGATGACACCACGCTATCATTAAAGAGGTTCACCCGCTCGATTGGTGAGTTTCTCACCTTTACGCGCGACAACATCAAGTCTCCCGTTTCTCTCAACGCACTCCGTGAAGCCGAGGAATACGAGTCCGCTTCTGATGAAATGCGCCGTACACTCAATAAGGCCGCCCTCAGCCGGATGCAAAAGGAAGGCGACATCAAAGCGGAGATGCTTCAAATCGACATCAATAACCAGCTGGAGAAAATCGGGAACCATTGCTTGAATGCGATTCAGAGCGGAACGGACACTGAAAATTGATCCTGCCGGAAGTTCCCTGCCAAGGCCCTCTGCATTGGCGATATAAACTACTGTTATTACTTCTGGCACTTTGTCGTAAACGTGACGATTTTGACACAATCTCATGCATCAAGTGCTCATAGCAGAAGACGAAAGCGATATTTCCGAACTGGTGAGCTTTAATCTGCAGCGAGAGTCGATTGGCACCATGTGGGCCAAGGATGGCGTCGAGGCCGTTGAGATGGCTCAGAAGGAACTTCCCAACCTTATCATTCTCGATCTAATGCTTCCCCGGCGTGATGGCTTCCAGGTATTCAAGGAATTGCGCCTTGATGCGCGCACCAAGGACATCCCGGTGATGATGCTCACCGCAAAAGCTCAACTAGAGGATGTGATAACCGGACTTGAGCTTGGAGCTGATGATTACCTGACAAAGCCCTTCAGCCCAAAGGAAATGGTATTGCGGGTAAAGGCACTCCTCAAACGCTCAGCACCCACACCCACCGCAAGCGTCATCACCCGCGGCAAATTTCAACTCGACAAGAATACACTAACCTGTTTCGTCGACGGACGGAAAATTGACCTTACACCCACCGAGTTCAAGTTACTCCTGCTACTTATAGAGCGTGAAGGCCAGCCCCAAAACCGGGGGGATATCCTTCGCGAAGTCTGGGGCTACAGGGACACAACGCAGTCGCGCACACTTGATACTCATATGAAGCGATTACGAACAAAAATCGGAAATAGCTCATCATGTATTGTGACGATACGCGGTATCGGCTATCAGTTCCGTAATATTGCGTGACCTATTTCCTGATAGCCCTGGCAAGCATCCTTGCCGTCCTTCTATTCCTGCAGCAAAAGCGGACAGCCTCCAACATCCGCCGATTATCTGAGGCTATGCGCAAACATGACCGCCAATTACTCGGTGGCGGCAGATTCCACCGCTCAACGGATGCGTTCAGAACCCTGGAAAGAGAAATCTTCGAGCAACTCTTCGAGTCCGAATCACTAGAGCAAAAGATAAGCCGGAGAGAAGACCTCATTACCACCGTAGTCGAGGGACTCTCCGATGCGATCCTGGTATTTGATTGGGAGATGAAAATCCGGTTCACCAACAGAAGTGCATGCAAACTATTCAACTGGAACAGCCCACCACTTGATCGCCACGTAAAGGAATGCATCCGTGACCCCAAGCTCTTAGAAGCCTTTGAAAACGCAGTCACCCATCATCAACAGGCAACATTCGAGATAACTCACCAAATACCCGGCAGTGAATCCATCACCCCGCTTACCCTTGAGGTCGATGTCGCGCCACTCACTTCAACTGAGTCACACTCCGTCACCCGCGCCCGTGCGGTTTTGCACGACATCACCGAGTCCAGGACTCTTGATCAAGTCCGCAGGGACTTTGTCGCCAATGCCTCACACGAGCTGCGAACCCCACTCACAATCATCAACGGCTACCTTGAAAACCTGGAAGAATCACGTATCTCAGATCGCGATTCATCAATACGCTTCATCTCTGTCATGCATAAGCACGGCAAAAGAATAGCTAGAATTATCGAGGACATGCTCACCATCTCTAAACTGGAATCCCGCACCCAAGAGGCAATACAATGCACCTCGTTCAATTTTCTTCACTTCGCACAAGAAGTCATTGACCGGCTAAAGCCGATGTTTGATGAGAAGAAGGCAACATACACTCTGGACATCAAACCCGAAGCATCCATCAACGGGGACACGTTCTACTGGGATCAAATCCTGTTCAACCTGATTGAAAATGCCCTCAAGGAAAACGATGCCGGAGCACTGAGCATCACGGTGGGATTAGAACACAGGGAAACTACAGATATTATTACTGTCACTGACGACGGAGTCGGCATTCCTGCGACTGCACAGGAATTTATTTTCAAGCGTTTCTACAGAGTGGACCAGAACCGCGGATCAGAAAAGAAAGGCACCGGCCTTGGACTATCGATCGTAAAGAGGGCTGTAGAGGCACATGGTGGGGAAATTGATGTGCAGAGCACGCCTGGGGTTGAAACCACTTTTGCCATCACCTTACCGAGACAAAAAGAGCTTGCCCGTCAATCCTAGGAAACACCGAGGACAAACGCCAACACCCCACCCACAACTGCCATTCCCACTGCCACCGCAAAAACGCGACCGTTTCCTGTCAGAACCACATCGATAACCCCTTCCAATTTCTTCTCACAATAGCGGCGACGCATCCACCATCGCTTTTGTTTTTCATATCGGTGTTGCCAGAGATTACTCTGGACCACCCCGCCATCCGGCAAGGCAATAGCAACCTCCTGCTTAAAAAACCCAACACGACTCTCGACAGAGGATTCTCGGCAAAATGGACACTCCGGTTTTTCATCAGCCACAGTATTAATCGACAATCTCCCACCGCAGTAGTTGCAATCAAGCTCAACACGATAGGAAGATAGTCTATTTGGTAAATATGGTTTCTTTATTCCCGCTTGATCCATTGGCTGTTACAGTTATTTAAGATAACTTAGCAATAAATAAAAATTTATAGAAATATCAACTTTTATTTAACCTGATTCCCACACTTTCTTCTACAGGCACACCATTTGGAGCGTCATTCACTAAACTTGGATTAAACGCCTCTGATAATGGCCTTTGATCCCCAAACCAAACAGCCATCATGACTGGCGAGCAATAGAGTAAGCGGAGTTTTTACGCTTTTTGTGTCCAAATGACAGTCATTCGATCACTTGCCAACCTCTTATCAGTTGCCGGTAAATCCGGAAAGCACCGGTTGCAGCAATTCCTTCTGCCAGTCTAACAACAGCTCATCGGCACTCTCCGGTTGCGCAGCAAGCCTCTCGAGGGTGGCTCGAGACCCGATGAGTGTTGAATCAATATCCAACCCCCCCGCCACTTGATCTCGCAATGCCTTCAACTTCTCAAAACGACTCTCAGCATCACTGTCGCGTTTGCCCCTGCTTCTCTTGATTTTTTTGGGATATTCACTTTCAGATAATCCGGAGACAGAGGCAATCGCCGTATCGAAACGGCTAACAACATGTGAAGGAAACCTCTCAGGCAAACTCACACCCCTTCCCTCTTGCAAATACGCTGAATATTCCAATAGACGATCATTGCCGATTATTTTAAATGGCGGACGATCACGCCTTGCCGCCTCACCATCACGCCAAAACCACAAAGCTCTTAAATAAGCCATTCCAAGGCGTTCAAGCTTACCCCACCCTGAAATCCTCCATATCATTTCCTTATCCTTTCCCCTGCGAACTTCAGCCACCGACCGGGCTGCAACACATGACTGGAGAAACCACTCCCATCTGCCGGAATCCTTAAGCCCTTTGACCAGAATTTCCGCTAACGGCAGTAAATAGCGAACATCATTGACCGCGTAGTCGAGCATTTTACGCGATAGCGGTCTGCGCCCCCAGTCAGCTTTCTGAGAGCCCTTTGGCAAAACCACCCCAAAGTGCTCCTCAACAAGGTTAACCAATCCAAATTTCCTTGCACCAAGCAAGCGAGCAGCTGTCTGCGTGTCGTATACAATATCAGGAATTCGATTGAATGTTCGGCGCAACATGCGCATGTCAAAATCCGCCCCATGCAGCCAGACCTCAGTCGTGTCAAGAAACTCAACAAGCGGATCCAGATTTTCGCAGGCAAAAGGATCAATTACGGCAAAATGACCGCCCGCCGAAAATTGAATCAGGCAGAGCTTTTCCTCATAACAGTGAAGGCTGTCCGCCTCAGTATCAATTGCACAACGTTCACATTCGCCACCACCAGCCAGTTCAAGCAGATCCTTGAGCCCCTCTGTGGTGTCCACATACGTGAAATCACGCTTTCCTGATACGCCGTCTATTGATTCGCTCATAGATAAATAAGATCAAGATTCCGACAACCTTTTCAGTTCACCCGCTAAACCTAACGCAACCCGGTGAGGAGGAGTTCCGCATTTGAGGCTGAATTTTGAATGTGATCAATAAGCACCTCCATCGCCTCTCCGCCTGGTCGCTGAGCAAGTTGCCTCCGCAACATGGCAATCCGCTTCAACTCATCAGGATGATAGAGCAATTCATCCTTTCTCGTCCCTGACTTGGGAATATTGATTGCCGGATAAATGCGCCGCTCTAGCAATTCACGATCCAATTCAATCTCCATGTTGCCACTGCCTTTAAACTCCTCGAAAATCACCTCATCCGCACGACTTCCTGTATCAATCAGAGCCGTTGCAAGCATCGTGAGACTTCCGCCCTCCTCTGCATTACGCGCAATGTTGAATATCTTCCTCGCCTTGGGTAGAGCCCTCGTATCAAGCCCCCCGGATCCCGTGCGCCCCTTACCTCCCCCCCCCTTACCTTTGCCTTTGCCCTTACCCCTAGTCGAAATAAGTCCGTTATACCCCCTTGCCAGCCTAGTCAGGCTATCCATCAGAATAACAGCATCCTTTCCCAACTCTGTAATACGCCTGGCACGTTCTGCCACAAGTTCAGCAACCGCCACATGTCTATCTGGGCTCTCATCAAAAGTTGAGCTGTATACATGAGCCCCTGGCACATTCTCCTCAAAGTCCGTAACCTCTTCCGGGCGCTCATCGAGCAGCAGAATCAACAACTCTATTTCAGGATGATTTCCAACAATGGACTTTGCAATCTCCTTGAGCATGATCGTCTTTCCGCCCCTTGGAGGAGCAACAATAACGCCACGTTGCCCCTTACCAAGCGGCGCTATTAGGTCAACCACGCGGGAACTAACTGCGCCGTCCTCACTCCTCTCAAGGATAATTCTTTCGCGCGGGGAAATTGCAGTCAGCGATTCAAAGGCAGGTGGCGTCTGCCACTTTTCTACCGGGATACCCTCAACCTCGAGAACCTCACTGGTTGAAAGAAAGCGTTCACGCTCCTTTGGTCCACGCGCACTAACTTTCAGCTTATGACCTGGTCTGAGGTCATGGTCACGTATAAAATTCGCCCCAACATACACATCATCACTGCTGGGCATGAAGTTAAAAGCCGGCATGCGGAGAAATCCGTATCCATCATTCGCCTTCTCAAGAACCCCCTCAGCAACAATACGTGTTCCTCTGCTTGCCCATGAACATAGGATGGCAAAAACCAAGTCATGCTTTGAGCGAATGCCTCCAACCCTTAAGCCTAGTGACGCGCCAAGCTCGTACAGCTCAGCAACCGTTCTATTCTGAAATTGCTCTAGAACAACGGAATCCGGAGGTGGCGGTCCTGGCTCTGGCTCTGGCTCTGGCTCTGGCTCTGGCTCTGGCTCTGGCTCTGGCTCTGGCTCTGGCTCTGGCTTGGCCTTGGCCTTGGCCTTGGCCTTGGACGGTTTTTTAGAAGCTTTGTCATCATCCGGACCAGCTTCAGAAATCACATCCTCTGCCCCCTCATCTTTTAATTTCGAGGTGGATGGTCTAGGGATGTCTGTCGAACTTGGTTCAACATCCCCTTCGTTGTGGTCTATATCTTCTGTTTCAGCCATTGGGCAAAATATTTTGTCTGTTGTTGTAATTGTTTTTGGCTTCCTGAATTCCATATCACATGGTCAGCAAGTTCAATTTTTCTCTCAATAGGCCATTGAGAGTCCACCATTCGGCAAGCCAAACTGGAGGTTATTCCAGGGCGTCGGTTCAACCTTTCTAATTGCGTATCTTTATCACAAGCAACAACAATCACGACGTCACGTTGATAATCATCGCCTGACTCAAAAAGTAAGGGGATGTCTAAAAACGAAATTCTCGCAGAATTGTCTGCTGCTGCCTGATGAAAATCCAGATAGCAATTATAAACCTCCGGGTGCAGGATGTTTTCGAGTGCTGCACGCCGCTTGGCGCTATCGAAAACCTGATAACGAAGGTAGGAACGATTAATCTTACCGTCACCCTCGAGAACGGCTTTGCCGAACTCTTCCTGTATTTTTTCGCAGGTTTCCCTTCTTGTCAACAATTCCCCGACACATTGATCTGCATCAAAATATACTTCCTCGGGAAACAGGGCCTGTAGCTCCTCAAACACAGAAGTCTTCCCCATGGCTATCCCCCCCGTAACTGCAACGGTCGTCATTGCAACGTCATGCGCCACATTCGGCCTCCTGTCAAAAAAAGAAAGCGGGGAAGGTTTTACACTTCCCCGCTTACAAAAAGTCGTTCAGGGCGGTATGACGCCCCACTGCCCTCTAATTACC
>JAAESJ010000492.1 GCA_024229495.1 Verrucomicrobiaceae bacterium
GAATGAATAGTAATAAACTCACGGAATACATTATCGTTACCAATAGTCGCGGCACCGTTCTTGTGCCAGTATTCCATATGTTCTGGTCGTGTACCTACAGAACAGTGACCTTCAAATCGGTTGTTGTCTCCAACGGTTAGTTCTCCCGTTAGATGGCAGAAGGGACCAACGTAGTTATTGTCACCTAGTTTTACCATTACATCTACATATGCTGTCGGGTGTATAAAGTTCATCGCCAATTCTCCTTTACCCATTGTTGATCTGCCACAGTATGTGGTTTATCTTTGCCGTGAAAGTATACGATACTCGCATCTTTCAGTCGGTTCATATGGCCGTGAATGTGTACACGATAACTTAGTACCTTACCCTTGAAGATAGTATCTAGTCTTGGACTATCAGGATATGCCACTCTCAATAGTGCCATCTCTGACGGTGCATTGTGTGGACCGTAGTCTAGTTTTGCCTCACGCATAAACATAAACTCATCACCCTTCCACATATTCCATACCTCACTACAAAACTCATCGTTACTGATAGTGATGGCATTACAAATAGTCTCTGGATGATATGGGTCTTGAC
>JAAESJ010000493.1 GCA_024229495.1 Verrucomicrobiaceae bacterium
CGTTTTAAATATGTTATAAATCACTCACGCATTTCACGAAAAACATATAAAATATAATAATGTGCTCTAAGCAAACACAGCGATATACTTCTAAAAATCCATTTATGTATGCTCTAGCTACATTCAAACGACGCACCGCGAACAGGTGAGTTGAACAGTGTAGCAAGATATGTGTTTAACACATAATTAGATGTTTAAACTATTAAAAACTGAATCGGATTATACTGAGAATAAAAAACAACAATAATATTGATATTGATTTTATGATTTTTTAGCTTCGTAAAAAATAAGCAATAAATAAACATTTATATTGTACTGACAGATGCAAAAACAGCGAAGTTTGATGAAAATATGACTGTTTTGAAATTTATTTGAATTAATAGTGAGAGTGTGTAGGTTTTTTGTGCTTTCCTCGAGTAATTATATAAATTTGAAGAGAAATTTTATATACCGAGATATGTTCTATACTGTATTGGGTCGATTCTGGTAAGTGTTCAGGAAAATTTCTAGATCGACATAGGGAGGGCTCTGTCTTTTACTAACAAATGTAATAAATGTTTCACAAATTATCCTTACCTGTCGTGAAGAGTCACGCGTGCAGACAATTGCGGGGCAGCATAATAAGTACAACAATGAACCACAATGAAACATGGAACATGATAGAGCACAAATGTAACGTGATATATATTTTACTCCAGACGAGTGATTTCGATGAAGATTCGTAGAATCCGCCAGCAGCCTGATCCATATACCCGAAAAAACATACATATATGGTTTCAAAACCGTATATATTTTCTACAGGTGACTGTAAACCTAATTTTGCATCGAGAAAGTAAATCCAGTATATTCAGCGCAGTGGCTATAAGTAACACAACTGTATTACATGCGTTCGAGAGAAAGAATCGTTAATATATAAAATAATAATATTTCATTTGATTTTAAAATATATATTATACCGGTATGGCACCACCGAACGGAAATGCTTTTACACACACTGAAGGTGGTGAACGAAATTTATAGTTTGTACACGGTAGAACTTTGAATTTTAACGTAAAATTTACAAAGGTTACAAAATCACGTTCCGTCGATCCACGCAATCAAAGAAATCGTATGCAAACTTTGTTTCTAATCAAGTTAACGAAATTATTGCATATATATTTCCGTTTTAAATATGTTATAAATCACTCACGCATTTCACGAAAAACATATAAAATA
>JAAESJ010000494.1 GCA_024229495.1 Verrucomicrobiaceae bacterium
CACATAGTCAGGGCTGTAAGCCGGGGTAGTCCCCTTAAGGCCAATAATGCCATTGAGTGCTTCAGCGAGCATTGGTTCATTGCGCCCGCTGCTGTTGAGCCAGCGGCGAATGAGTTTGGCCGTGTCTGCCGGGATTGTTTTTGCGGCCAGGGCACCTGCCAGTTCATCCGCCCCCCCGCTGCGCTGCAAGAGTGCTGATAGCAAGGGGCCGACTTCCCCGGATTGGGCCTTTGTCAGGAGCACTGCGGTTAACGATGCCGCACGTGTGACATCACGCATGGCGAGGCTTTTTATTGCCGCGGCCCGAATGGGGGGGGCGTTTTCCGGAGCCGTTAATTGCTCCAGTATCCCGATGAGTGCCTGCTCCTTCATTGCGCCAAGTGCCTCAGTGGCTGCCAGGCGCAGCGGTAAGCTTCCGCTGTCATCAGTTGCCATGGCACTGATTGTTGCACCGTGTTCATTGAGTGCCCACAAGTTACTAAGCCGGATAGCTTGAAGGCGGATGGCGTCGTCCTGGCTTCCCAGGGCAGGGCTGATTAAACGGCCGGCGTCGGCCGGCGCCTTAAGGTTGCGCTCACTGGCAGCGTCAGCCAGAGCCTTTAATACATCCGGCTTATCGGCACCGATTTTCAGTGCCATTCCGGCATCTGCGGAGTTTCCGATACCGACCAGCAGAGAAATTAATACCGTGACCTCTCCGGGTTTGAGGTTCTCTTCCGCAATTTTTTGGCGTATGACACCGGCTACTTCATTGCCACCGATGGTGCCTACCACGCGCACCAAATGAGAAGAGTGGTTGAATTGCAGTTTTCCGGTTAGTAGGGCCGGTTTCCAATACTTTGCGAGTGCATGGACTGCCTGGCTGAAGGCAAAATCAATAAAGCGGTCTTTCGGGCCGTCAGCTGCCTGGGCGACAATAATGATTGAGCCTGCTTCGCGAATGTCGCTGGCAGCAACGATTGTCTCAAGGCGCACCCGGGAATGTGAATCGATCGCGCTTTGTTTTAGCAGAGCCAGTGGATCTTCCAGTTGGTGGTGCCAGCGGGCGATTACGCGCGTGGCATAGGCGCGGGCACGGTGATCCTTTGCTGCCAGCAAACGCTCCAGCAACGGGCGGTTTGCCGCCTCGTGGGACTCGAACACCCCGATTGCCTCGAAAAGCTTTTGCTCGATCTTGGGGTCATCGGGCATAAGCCCATCGATCCATTTCCCGATGGCGGCAATGGCCTCGAGCTTTGGTAGATCCATTAGGCGCAGTTTGGCGAGTTGCCGGTTCCTTCGCAGCGGGTGGGCGAGTTGCTTGCAAAGTTGTGTGGCATTCATATCGGCCAGTGCAGGGGGTTTCAATAACGGGCGATCCTTGGCTGTAATGCGCCAGATGCGACCATGGTCCTTGTCCCGGTGGGGATGTCGCAAAGAGGCCTGGTAATGCCCAATGATGGGATTGAACCAGTCGGCGATATACAGGGCTCCATCGGGACCGGTGTTCAGGTCTACCGGGCGGAAGGCGTTGTGTGATGAGGTGAGAAGAGGCTTGAGTGTTTGCAACTTATGTCCTGCTCCGTCAGTGGCGGGGCGCAAGCGGGCAATGTTGCGTGCGAAATACCCGGCAATCAGGAAATCCCCCTGCAGGTCTTTCGGAAGGTGTGGTGAGTCGACAATATTGATTGCCATTGACTTGATCTTCGTTGCGCCAATCTGCATTGCGCCACCCCAGTAGCCGCCGGTGATGTGGTCGGTATGCACCATGCTTGGAAGCAGCTCACTGATTCCGCCGCCGTTGCTCTTGATAAAGGGCTCGCCCCAGTCACCAAACGCGTAGCCCCACGGGTTGCCGCCGCCTGAGGTGCGCCGGTAACTGTGCAACTCGCGGCGCAGTGGCCGCAGGCGCCATGAACCGTGCTCATCGAGCCGGCGGATGCCCCACGGTGTCTCCACTCGTGAGAAGCAGTGGAGGCCCTGGCAGAAAAGCAGCTCACCACCGGGTGTCCAGGCGAATGAGTTGATGTTTTGGTGCGTGTCGCCTGTACCGAAGCCGGTAAACAGGATTTCCTTCTGGTTGGCTTTGCCGTTCCCGGTTGTGTCCTGTACATGGATCAAGTCACGACCATTTCCAATGTATGCCCCGCCGTGGCCCAGTGCGAACCCGGTCGGCATGTTCAGCCCGTCGGCGAAGGTAGAGACCTTATCCGCCCTGCCGTCACCATTGGTATCCTCAAGAATAAGCAGCTTATCGTTTGGCTTTATACCCGGCTTTAACTGTGGATACGCCCATGTGCACAGCACCCAGAGTCGCCCACGTGCATCCCAGCGAAAGCATACCGGGTTGGCAATACCCATGCTTTCATCGGCGAAAAGATTTACCTGGAAGCGTTCGTCGATTAAGAAGGAGTCCAGTTGCGCCTTGACGGAGTTGTCATTCTCCGGCGGGGAAACAGAGAGGGGGTTCTGCCCTTGAACTGCCATGCCCGTTGCCAGGAGAAAAACCAGGAATGTGCCAAGTCGTGTCATTGTAACCAACAGGTAAAAAATGTTCACGGTTACTATTGCTTGATTTCGGTTGGCACGAGAAAAATTGGGACAGGCAGGATTTTCTTCACAGGACCCTTCTTATTTGGCAAGAAAGGGGAATGCTGTGAGGAGCCTTTGATTGAAGGTGTTTGGGTGTCCCTCATTGGACTGCTTTGGACCGGGGCTTGTCCGGCCATTGCGGATGGCGGTAGCGAGTTCATTGGCGAGTTCCTTGACCAGTTCCGGCTTTTGATCGCTCAGGTTATTTTTCTCGGCAGGATCATCACTCAGGTTGAAGAGTTGCACGAGGGGCAGTTTCTTGTTCTTGAATGCTGCCGCAGGCCTTGGTGCGCTCCATCCCCCGGATCCCGGGCACAGGGCAAGTTTCCAGGGGCCGCGGCGGATGGCGAATGATCCGTTGATGGAATGATGGATGGTCAAGGGGCGCGTGGGTTTACCGGCGTCCTTGCCGGTAAGGGCAGGCAGAAAGGAGAAGGAATCCTCAGCTGCAGACTGGGGAATGCCGGCTTTCCGGCCTAGAATATCTGCCATGGTGGCAAACAGGTCCGTGGTGCAGATGGTCTGGCTTGAAGAGGAGCCGGATTTTACCTTGCCTGGCCAGCGAACGAGGAAGGGGGTGCGGTGACCGCCCTCAAAAATATCGGCCTTGTGACCGCGCCAATCAGCGTTGGGCTTGTGGCCTTTCTTGATCAGGTCGGGTATCTTGGCTTGGGGCGAACAACCATTGTCGGCAGTAAAGATCACGATGGTATTATCAGTAAGATTTTGCTTATCCAGTTCCGCCAGGACTTCTCCGACTACCCAGTCGGTTTCCATCAAGAAATCACCATATTTGCTCAAGCCCGACTTGCCCTGCCATTTCTTGGAGGGGACAATAGGGGTGTGAGGACTGGTTAGCGGCAGATAAAGGAAGAAGGGTTTGTCACCCTTGGCACGTGAGGCAATAAAAGCGCGGCTTTCACGAGCGAAATCCGTAAGGCAATTTATCGCCTCAAAATCCTCGGCTGCCGGTCCGGGACGGTGGAACGCCTTGGTGGTGTTGGCCCATGCGGTGGGCTTGTCGTTTTTCAGGTAGAGGTAAGGAAACATGTCCAGGGAGGCCGGAATGATGAATGACTCATCAAAGCCAATTGCCAACGGACCCCCGGCGACTTTCTTGTCATAGTCAATTTGCCAACCGTCTCCCTTGGTTGCGCCGGTTTTGGGTTTGCGCTTTTCGCCATTGGGCAACATTTGCCAGCCCAATCCCAGATGCCACTTGCCCACAACGGCGGTATGGTAACCATTATTTTTCAGGAAGCCGGGAACCGTGAGCCTTTTCCGTTCAATCAAGGGCTCTGACAGCCCCCATAGCACGCCTTTTTTCAATGTGCTGCGCCAGTTGTAGCGACCTGTAAGGATGCCGTAACGCGTGGGCGTGCAGACTGAGGAGGTGGTATGCGAATCGGTAAAGCGCATGCCGTCCCTGGCAAGCCGGTCGCAATGCGGGGTAGGGGCCTTGCCGCCGGCATGGGAGAGGTCGCCGTAACCCAAGTCATCGGCAAGAATGTAAATCACGTTGGGCTTGTCTGCCGCAGGGGCAGATACCGGGAGCCATAGAATAGACAAGGTAATGGAGAAAATAAATCGAAAGGGCATCAATGGGTAATACATGAAAGAAAATAAGCAGGCAATCCCAAAGGGCATTTCCCACGAAGTGCATGGGTATTGCAATCACCAGCCAAGGTATTAGAGTGCTTATTATGCGACTTTTTATTGCTGTTTCTTGCCTGCTGTTTTGTGTTTCCCTGAAGGCGGAGCAGCGTCCGAACATCATCATTATATTGACTGATGACATGGGGTTTTCCGATCTTGGTTGTTTTGGTGGTGAGATTGACACGCCCAATCTGGATACCCTTGCTACAGGAGGGCTGCGTTTTACCGAGTTCTACAATACCGCGCGTTGTTGGCCGACGCGGGCCACCATGTTGAGCGGTCGCTACAGCAACAACCTGAGGACATCACAGGTTACGGTTGCAGAGGTTCTCAGGACTGCCGGTTACCAGACCGGCATGGTGGGTAAGTGGCACCTTGGCAACAATCCAAAGAAGGATGGCCCGATTCAGCGAGGGTTTGATGATTTCTACGGAACGATGACCGGCGCAGGATCGTTCTGGGACCCCTATACGCTGGCGCGCAATACCGAGTTCACTGAACCGGAAGGAAAAGACTACTATTATACAGACAAGATCGGGATGGAGGCAGTCAGGCAGATTGAGGAATTCTCGGGCTCGGAAAAACCCTTCTTTCAATACGTTGCCTTTACCGCGGCTCACTGGCCGATGCATGCACCTGAGAAATCAATCCAGAAATACCTCAAGATGTACCGGGAAGGGTGGGAGAAACTGCGCCGGGACCGTTATGCACGCATGCTTGAGATGGGAATTATTGACAAGGAGCGCTGGCCACTTCCCGAGAGGGAGAGTCGCGTGCAGGATTGGAAGACCATTGACCATAAGGAGTGGCGTATCCGGAATATGGCAATTTATGCGGCGATGGTTGACCACATGGATCAGGCTGTCGGCAGGATCACCGCAGCCCTTAAGCGTACCAAGCAGTTCGAGAATACCTTCATTTTCTATTGTCACGATAATGGAGCCTGTCCCGAGCACCTGGGAGGAAACGGGTGGAATACCGCCAACAATATCCTGGCAAAGGCAAAGAAAGAGGGCAAGAAGGTTGCCGTAGGTGACAAATACGACGTGCCGATGGGGGGACCGCTTACCTACGGAAGTGTTGGTCATAACTGGGCAAACGCGCAGAACACGCCACTAAGACGCTACAAGATGAACGTGCACAATGGCGGTGCCTGTACCCCGGCTATTATGCACTGGCCCAAGGGCCTGAAAGCCAAACCGGGTTCTATTACACTGCAACGGGGGCATGTGGTCGATATGATGGCCACCTGTATGGAACTTGGTGCTGCCAAGTATCCCAAACAATTTAATAGCGGCAACATTGACCCGCACGAGAGCATTTCACTGGTGCCGATCATTAAGGATGGATCCAATGACCGCGATCACCCTTACATTTTTAATCACGGCGGAACTCATGCGATTGTGAAGGGAGATTTCAAGATCGTGCGTGAAGGGAAGAGACCCTGGGCGCTATACAATATTGCAAAGAACCGGACCGAGACCGATAACCTCGCGAGCAAATACCCGGAGCAAGTGACAGAACTTGCTACCATATGGGAAAATCGATGGGGCAAAGGAGCCAGGAAATAACGGTAATTTTTCCCGTCTGATTGAGGTTCTTTGGTATTAATTCCTAATCACTGAAATGAGCAAAAATCATCAGTTTTATTATGGGTAGCGAACGGGTGTTCATTATTTTTGCTACAGTAGCCAGCATTATGGCCTCCTCGGCTGTCTTGTTTTATGCGTGGTTGGATCCTGAAGGGTTCCATGCGCACCTTGCCAAGGATGGTCGTGGTAGTGGAGTTATTGAGCATCTTACGGTGATTGTGTTGATTCCTGGTATTCTTTCTGGGATATGGACATTTTTCCTTCGACGCAGGTTTCCTCACAAGATGATCGGTTATTGGGTGCTGGCATGGACGGTTGCCTGTATTTATTTTGCCGGTGAGGAGGCCAGTTGGGGGCAGTGGTATTTCAACTGGGAAACCCCGGTATTTGTGGACTCCATCAATGATCAGGGTGAGACAAATCTCCACAATATGAGTTCCTGGTTGGATCAAAAGCCACGTGCTCTTGTTGAGCTTTTTATTGTGATAGCGGTTTTTGCAGCACCACTGATGCGCTGCACGGGTTATGCCGGCAGGCTTCAGAAAGGTACGCTCTCCACCCTGCTTGCGAAATGGATCTTTGCCCCAGGGGGACTCTTGATTGCTGGAGTATTGTATTTGTGCGTGAGGGTATCCGGTTTTCTCTCAGGTGGTATTTTTGATTCTATAGGGGACAGTGAATTAAGGGAATTTACCATTGCCTGGTTTTTGTCCCTTTACTTAATCTCCTATAGGGTTCGTCTTCCAGATTGTGCATCGGAACAGATAAGTGAATGATTGAAAGGTAAATGTTTACTCGTTAGAAAAGACATTTTTTGCTGAGATGCCGAGTTCCAGATTGCGAATTTATTTATGGTTATTTCCCTTGGTGGTATTGTCTAGTGCAGTCATTGGAAGTGCCAATCCGCTGAGCATTATCGAGGCCATCAGGGAGAATGGCGGTAATGTTTCAATCATCAACGCTAAGAACCTTCAGGTTGAATTTCATCTAACTGGAAGGGGACTGGATGACCAGGGTCTGGTGGCTGTAGGCAAATTAGCGGATACGGTGACATTGAACCTTAGAGACACACAGATTACCGATGCAGGATTGGTTCACCTGAAGGGGCTTAAGCAATTGCGCCGCCTGCATCTGGAGCGTACTTCTGTGGGTGATGAGGGTATAGCGCATTTGCGCGATCTCCATAAGCTTGAGTATCTCAACCTGTATTCATCAAAAATAACCGATAAAGGGTTAGGGTATCTTGTTGAGTTAAATAATCTCAGGCAACTCTTCGTTTGGGAGACAGGTGTAACTGTTAGCGGTGTGGAAAAATTGCAGGAGGCTTTGCCGTCCTTGAGAATCATCAGGGGCGTGGACTTGGACAAGGTGGCAGCTGAGGCGGCAACACCCAAGGAGGCGCCTGAACCTCTTGAGGTTTTGACGTGGATGGCGGTTGACGGAAGCCCCCTGCCTAAGTCGAATTCAGGGGATTTCCTCCTTTTGCACCTGGAGAATCAATCCGCTCACAAGGTGAAACTCTACTGGGTGGATTACGGGGGAGGATTAAAATATTATGCGGACATTGCCGCAGGCGATACACGGGAGCAGACGACATATACGGGAGCAACCTGGCTGATTGCTGATGTGGATGACAATCATCTGGGATGGTTCAGGACCAAGTCGAAGAACGCAAAGGCGTTAATTCCCAAGCGGTAAAACTGAGAAGATCACCATTTTATTTTGTTGCCGGGAAAACCGGAGAGCGCTTTTTGTAATATAATGAAATCCATGAAAATTTCGCGGACCTGTCATTGCCTTACGGCTGTGATTTATGCCATTGCCCTGGTCAATACGGCCTTTTCCGAGGTTAAATTACCTGCCGTTCTTGGCAGCGGAATGGTCCTACAGCGTGAAATCCCGGTACCGGTCTGGGGTTGGGCTGAACCCGGTGAGGGAATTAATGTATCTTTTGCGGGGCAGATGAAGGTGGCCGAGACGGGTGGGGATGGCAGGTGGATGGTGAAGCTCGATCCGCTTAAGGCCAGTAATCAACCGGCAAAGATGACGGTTACTTGCCGTGGGGGCAAACAGGAGATTGTCCTCGAGGACATCCTTGTTGGTGAGGTGTGGATTTGTTCGGGGCAGTCGAACATGGAGTGGGCCCTTGGCAACAGCATGAAGGCTGAGGAGGAAGTGGCAGCTTCAGCTCATCCTTTAATCAGGCTCTTTAATGTACCCGGCCACACAGTGAGTCCGCTCCCAAAAGATCAGGGTGCCGGGAATTGGCAACCCTGTGCCCCGAATTCCTCGAGGGGATTCAGTGCAGTGGGGTATTTTTTCGGTCGCCGATTGAAACAGGAACTGGGTGTGCCGGTAGGTTTGATTGGTTCCAACTGGGGGGGGACACGTATTGAGCCTTGGACAACTTTGGCCGGCTTTGAGTCGGTCCCGGAGTTGTCCGCAATTGTCAGGCAGGTGAAGGGTTACGAGGTCGGCACCCGGGTTGGTGGTGGGGATCCCTCAGCCATATACAATTCCATGGTTCATCCTCTTACACCGTTTGCCATGCGGGGTGCTATTTGGTATCAGGGGGAATCCAATGGCTCCGAGGGAGATAGCTATTACCAGAAGAAACATGCTTTGGTTAACGGCTGGAGGAAGGTTTTCCGGAATGAGGACCTGGCATTCTACTGGGTGCAACTCGCCAATTTCCAGCGGCCAAACCGGAATCCTGCAGGGGGTGATGGCTGGGCGAAGATTCGCGAGGCGCAGACCCGGGCGCTTGATATTCCGGGAACGGGCATGGCCGTGATTACTGATATTGGAGCAGCCAATGACATCCATCCTCGGAACAAACAGGATGTTGGATGGAGGTTGGCACAATGGGCATTACACCAAACCTATGGGATGAAGGATTTGGTGCCTGCCGGTCCGTTCTATAAATCTCAGAAGATCGAGGGAGGCTCGATCCGCATCTCATTTCACAATATCGGCAAGGGGTTGATGATTGGCAAAAAATCAGGACTGCAGCCGACTGAGGAAATCAAGGATGGTAAGCTTGAACATTTTTCCATTACCGGTGAAGACATGAAGTGGGCCTGGGCTGAGGCGGTAATTGACGGTGAAACGGTAGTCGTTAAGTCCTCGGAGGTCGCCAAGCCGATCGCTGTGCGTTATGCCTATACGATGAACCCGGAACGAGCCAACCTTTACAACAGGGAAGGTCTTCCCGCCGGGCCTTTCCGAACCGATTCCTGGCAAGGACCCAGTGAGAATCTGAAGTGGCACCCGGTGAATGAAGGCGGGCAACCTCCGAGGTCCTTCTCCGGCTCGGCGACGGAAATCATTTTCTCCAACAAGGGTGATGACAAAGTGAAGATTTACTGGGTTGAATTCGGGGGGCGGCTAAAGTTCTATGGAGAGCTGGAAGCCGGTGCAACGCGAAAACAGAGCACCTATTCCAATGCCAGCTGGTTGATAACGAACATGGAGGAGAAACCGCTGGGTTATTTCAGGACGACAGGAAAGACTGGTAATGCGATTATTCCCAAAGGGTAGTGCATACTTGAGAAGATACGTTAATGCGGTTAATTTAACCTAATTAAAATGTCGATGCTCAATCTGGACCATTCAAGAAGGGATTTCCTGCGTTCCGGCGTGGCAATGGCGGGATTGAGCCTGCCCAGCTTTTTTTCCATGTTGTCGCGGGCGGGAACGGTTGCTCCCAAGGCGCGCTCCTGCATCGTTCTCTATACCTGGGGCGGCATGAGTCACTACGAGTCGTTTGACCCCAAACCGGATGCACCGTCGGATTTGCGTGGAGAATTCAAACCGATATCCACTGCGACTCCCGGCATTCAGTTTTGTGAACATCTACCCTTGCTCGCCAAGCATTCCGAGAAGCTGGCCATTGTCCGTTCCATTCATCATAAACATGGCGGACACCAGCAGGGAATGTATGTGAGCCTTACCGGTCATGATCCCGCCGGTGGACTGAAGGCCAAGAAACGGGGAAACTGGCCGTCGCTGACAGCCATGATTTCAAAGTTTCAGGACGCACAGTCCGGGACTCCCCGTGCGATAAAGTTGCCTTACTCCATGTATGACAACGGCACACTGATGGCCGGGGAATACGGAGGGTGGCTTGGCTCAAAGTATGATCCGGTTCTGATGAAGACGCCCGCCGGTGAACCTTTCAGGGGGGTTACCCGCTATACTGACCGGGAGTTGAACCTGAAACTTAATCTAAAGAAGCAGCGTATCAGTGATCGCCAGGGCTTGCTGGAGGAATTGGACAGCACCCTCGGACAAAAGGAAGGCTCAGAGCTTGTCTATGATCAGCTTGATCATTATCGCCGCATGGCTGCTGACATGCTCCTGGGATCGCCGGTGCGCGATGCCTATGACCTTGAGAAGGAGGATCCCAGGGTGCGTGCAATGTATGGTGATCATATCTGTGGTCAGAGCCTGTTGCTCTCACGCCGGTTGGTTGAGGCGGGAGTTCCGGTGGTGCAGGCCTTGTGCTCAGCAGGGGATCTTGCTGGAGGAGGGGGTGATAACTGGGACACGCATCGCGGGCATTTCCCGAAGATGAAAGACCGCCTGCTGCCGGTATTTGACCGATCAGTTTCAGCCTTGCTTACTGACCTTGAGCAGCGCGGGATGCTTGATGAGACCTTGGTGGTTTTCCTTACGGATTTTGGTCGCACGCCGAAGATTAATAAGAATGGGGGGCGCGATCATCATCCCGGGGTCTATTCCGTGGCACTTGCGGGAGGTGGAATTCGCGGTGGTCAGGTTTATGGATCCAGTGATTCCCGTGGTGCTGAACCGGGCTCTGACCCTTGTTCCCCGGCTGATTTTCATGCCACAATCTATACTGCAATGGGTATTGACCCCCATGCTGAGTTGCACGATCAACTGGGTCGTCCCATGCGAATTTGTGATGGCAACCCTCTTCCGTTGTTCTGATCGCCTTGCAGGGGATTGACGATTATTAATTTTCCCTTGCTCGTGAACGAGAGGAAAATCTTTCCTGATGCCTCCGGTCCGGGTTAGTTTCCTGTAATTATATTTAGCCATGAAAATTCTTATCTTCGCTATCCTTGTTGTCAGCTTTGCAGCCGACATTTGTGCCGAATCTACCAAGTGGCCATTATTTGCCTTCCAGAATGGGGTTCATTTCAAGACGGTTGAGGAGCGCGTCAAGGTTTTGAAGGAACTGGGCTATGACGGCATCGGGTCGGCAAACCCAAGCGCAGGAGAGCAATTAAAAAAGAGGCTGAATTTATACGACGAAGCCAAGCTTAAGCTCTTCAGTTTTTACGTGGGAGGCAAGCTGAGTGCCAACGGACATTCATATAACCCGGTGATTACCGAGATGATCACCGGCCTCAAGGGGAGGGACACTGTCATTGAGCTTTATGTCCAGGGCAGCAAGAAGGACAACACGGATGAGCAGGCGGTTGCCTTTGTCAGCGAGATTGCAGACCAGGCCCAGAAATCGGGTCTCAAGGTGGTCCTTTATCCCCATGCCGGTTTCTATATCGACAGGATTGGCGATGCCGTCCGGGTGGCGAAAAAGACCGGGAGGAAAAATGTTGGAGTGATGTTCAACCTTTGCCATTTTCTAAATGTCGAGCCAAAGAGTGACCTTAAGGCTGCGCTGGAGAACGCCAAGCCCTTGCTGTGGCGGGCCAGCATCAGTGGGGCAGAGGTCGGGGCTCGTTCATGGGGACAACTGATTCAGACGCTGGATCGCGGCAGCTTTAAACAGGAAAGTGTGCTTGAGCTCCTCCGCGGGGTGGGATTTAACGGCGTGATCGGTCTGCAGTGCTATGCGATCCGCGGGGATTCCCGTGATAATCTTCGGCGGTCCATGGACGCATGGAAGAAATTACATGCCCCTTAGGTTATATCATTTTGTTTTGTGACATTTTTATAACATATGCGAAAAATTTCTTCAGGATGTATGGTTGCGCTTGTTGTCTCATTGATGGTGGCGCATGCCGATGATACGGGCAAGGTAGTCAAGGACATTGAGTTTGCCGTTGTTGATGGACACAGCCTCAAGCTTGATCTTTACCTGCCCGAAAATCCGAAAGGATCGGGTCTTCTTGTCTGGATTCACGGCGGCGGCTGGCGCAAGGGCACCAGAGAGAAGTGCTTCCTGAAATGGCTTCCAAAGCATGGCTATACGGTGGCCAGCATCTCCTACCGGCTGAGTAACGTGGCCAAATTCCCTGCTCAGTTGCATGACTGCAAGGCAGCGGTGCGGTGGTTACGGGCAAATGCCGGTAAATATGGTTATAAAACCGCAAATATCGCCGTGGCAGGTGCGAGTGCCGGAGGGCATCTGAGTGCTCTGATGGCGACCACGGCGGACAATCCTGAGCTTGAGGGCAAGGTGGGAGGCAACCTTGACCAGTCATCCAGAGTGCAGGCGGCGATCGACTACTATGGCGCAACGGACTTTATCCTGCGCAGCAAGACCCAGCCATCAAGGGCGAACAAGAAGGGATCGGTAGTCTATGATCTACTGGGTGGTGGGGCCCATGAAAAAACGGCTTTGGCAAAGCAGGCCTCTGCTGCCTATCACGTGAGCCGGGATGATGCCCCGTTGCTTATTTTTCATGGCAACAAGGACAACACGGTTCTCCTCGATCAATCACAGGCAATTGTTAAGGCTTACCAGAAGTCGGGATCACGGGTGCAGATATACGTCATTGGGGGTGCCGGCCATGGAGGTAATCTCTTCTATGAGGGAGTCAATGCCCAACGCCTGCTCACATTCCTTGGAGCCTCGTTAAAGGCGGCTGAATAATTTAAGTTTAAGGATGCCTCAATAAGGTGGTCCGCCAAAAACACCTTATAATAAAATACCTCTATGAGATTCATCAAAAAACCGACAATGGACCGTCGCTACTTCCTCCGGGGTGCCGGCCTGTCTTTGGCCCTGCCGTTGCTGAAAAGTGGAGCTCCGCGGGTTTTCGCCGCAGCGCCTGCAGAACGCCCCCGGCGGATTCTGACCATCGGCAATCACCTGGGCTTTTATCCAGGGGCGTTCTTCCCGAAGGAGTCCGGCGCGGACTACGTCAGTAGTCCGACCCTGAAGAACATTGAGAAGCACCGGAAGGATTTCACCGTGTTCTCTCACCTTGATCATGACGTCGGCGGAGGGCATGGCGGGGTCAATGCGTTTCTCTCCGGTGTTCGTAAGCAGGAATCGAAGGGCTTTTCCGAGAAGAACGTTTCCCTCGACCAGATTGCCGCGGAACACGTGGGCAGCGCCGCCCGGTTTCCTTCCATAACCACGGGAATCGGGGAGGGCACCGACATGTGCTGGACCCGCACGGGTGTTCGCATTCCACCGGTCAATAGTCCGTCCCGCTTATTTAACGCTCTGTTTACACAGTCCCCTCAGGCTGTTCGTAATGCCGAGCGTGAACGCCTGACGCATCGCAGTAGCGTATTGGATGCTTTATTGGGTTCCGCCAAGTCCCTGCAGGGAAAACTCAACAGTCCGGATCGTGATAAACTCGATCAATACCTGACTTCCGTGCGAGAGGTGGAGCATCGCCTGCAGATGTCCAAGGAATGGCTGGACCGTCCCAAACCCGAACCGGGCATCAAACCAATCGCAGACGAGGACCGCATGCATATAGAGGAGATGCCCCTGTTCTTTGATTTGCTTACCCTTGCCTTGCAGACCGATTCCACCCGGGTGGCCACTTTTGAGATTCCTCTCGGCTTTTCCACCACCGATATAGACGGCGTATCTTTCGGTTATCATGGACTTTCTCACCACAGTAAGGGGGAGGGGAAGCTCACCGAGTTACAGGTGGCTGAGGATTATATATTCAGTCAGGTGAACCGCTTGTTCAATAGTTTGCAGGAAGCGAAGATCTTTGACGACACCCTGGTAATCGTGGGCAGTGGAATGAGTGACGGTTCGAGGCACAGCAATAAGGACCTACCCGTGCTGATCGCGGGGGGTGGACTGAAGCACCAAGGACATGTCATTTCTCCGGAGGAGCACCATAAACGGATTCCTCTGAGTAACCTTTGGCTCTCTGCTCTTCAGTGGTTTGGGGTCGAAAGGGATGATTTCGGCAAGAGCACTGGCACTTTTTCGGGACTGAATTTTTCCTAAGCGATGTTTCGGTTCGCATTCCTGTCCTTCGCCCTATTGGGGTTTCTTGTTCAGTTTTCACTGGCGAAGACAATGCCGAGGGATTTCCTGAACAACTATTGCACTCAGTGCCATGGGGAGGAGAAGCAGAAGGCGGATCGGCGTTTCGACATGCTTTCCTCCTCAATCACAGACTTTCGGGAACAGGAATTGTGGCAGGAAATTGTGGATCAGTTGAATTTAGGGGAGATGCCTCCTGACGATGAAAAGCAACCAACCGAAGCGGAAAGACTGGCCGTGATCGAGAGCATTACCAATGGAATCTCCCATGCCCGCGAGAAATTTTCCGGAATTAGCAATCACACCGTGCTTCGGCGACTGAATAAGTTTGAATATACCAATACAGTCAGTGATTTGTTGGGATTGAATACGGAGTCCTGGAATCCTGCGGCTGATTTTCCAGCCGACGTGATCGTGGATGGATTTGACAACGACGGAGCTGAGTTGGTGACATCCGGTTTGCTGCTGGAAAAATATTTCCCGGCGGCAGAATCGGCGATCGTCCGCGCTACAAACTTTAGCGATAAGCCAGGGAGCAAAATTTACACCCAGAAGTCGCCATTCTATTTTAAGGGCAAAGAGTCCAAGGGCTTGCCCAAGCTTTTTCAGGTGGACCGTTATCGCTTTGTTCCGGAAACGCCTTACACGGATTTGTACGGGAGGTTCTATCGTGGTGGACATCTGGGCTTCCTGCCCTTGCGTAGAACGGAAGGTATTCCGGAAAGTGGAAACTACACTATTCGGGTAAAGGCGTCGGCCGTAACCCGCACTCATTCCTATGGGAAAATTCTTGATGATTTTCGCAACGGGGATCCTTTGGTCATGGAGTTTGCATCGGTAGATCGAAAGGGAAGCACGGCCGGAGCAGGCGGAAACGTTACGAAATCGGTTTCATTGACTTCGTTCGAGCTGAAAGAGGAACAGCCGCAATGGTTCGCATGGACGGGATATTTAGAGAAGGGGTATGAGCCGGAGGTCCGGTTTAGAAATGGAACGGCGGCGGCGAAGCGTTTGACTCGACTTTTGATGGAAAACGCCGATCAATTTCCCGAATTCAAACCTTTTGCCAAAATGAAGAAGCTGCCGGGCAGGGACGGTTTGGAGAGATGGCATGGCACTCTCAAGGCCTATCGCGGTCCCAGACTCAGGGTATGGGAGATTCAGGTTGAGGGTCCGCATGTGGAAGAATGGCCGCCCAAGGGTCACGATACTCTCTATGGTGATCTGAGGTCTAAGAGCCTCGGACCGAAGAATATCGAGAACCAATTAATCAAGTTTGCCAAGCTTGCCTTTCGTCGTCCTCCAATGGATGGAGAGTTGAAACCCATCATTGAGATGGTGCGAGCCAAGCTTGAAGAAGGGCTATCTCCGCTAGAGTCCCTGCAACTTGGGTTCCAAACGATCCTTTCAGCACCTGGTTTTCTTTACCTCAAGGAAGGGGAGGGTGAGCTCGATGATCATACCCTTGCTTCGAGGTTGTCATACTTTCTTTGGTCTTCGATGCCTGACAAGCAACTGTTTGAACTGGCGGAGCAGGGAAAGCTGAAGGATCTAGCTACTTTAACCAAGCAAGTGGACCGCATGCTCGCTGATCCGAAGAGCAAGCGTCTGGCCAGTAACTTTCTACGTGTGTGGCTTGAATTGGACAACATTGGAAAGATGCCTCCGTCCAGGGAATTCGTGAGTTTTTACCGGGACAATCTTGAATCTGCCATGCGCCAAGAAACCGAGCTGCTTTTTCAACACGTTCTTGAGAAAAATTTACCTCCTCGCGAATTGCTTGCGGCAAATTACAGTTTTATCAATAGGGAGTTGGCTGAACACTATGGAATGCCGGGACTGGAGGGGAATGAGTTTAGAAAAGTCAGCCTCAATAAGAGTAATCGTGGCGGCATCCTCGGGCATGGGAGCTTTTTGACGGCCTCCGCCAATGGCGTCGACACCTCCCCCGTGGTGAGGGGAATCTACGTCATGAACAAACTTCTCGATTATACTCCTCCGCCACCTCCCGACGACGTGCCTGAAATCGAACCCGACGTGACTGGCGCCACCACCTTGAGGGAGCAATTGATCAAGCACCGGGCGGATGCTACCTGCGCTCAATGTCATAACAAGATTGACCCTGCGGGTTTCGCTCTGGAGAACTTCGACGCGATCGGGAGCTGGCGTGAGAAATACGACCGTAAACTTCAAGTCGACCCATCCGGTAAATTGCCTGGTGGCCAAACTTTCGCCTCCTACGCCGATTTCAGGAAATTGGTCGTTGCGCAGAACGAAACCTTCACCCGTTGCCTGACCAAGAAACTTCTCACCTACGCCATCGGTCGCCAACTGAACAGTGGCGATCTCCCGAGCATCAACAAGATCAGCAAGGAAATGGCCGGAAAGGATAAAGGCCTCCGGGATCTCATCCAGGCGATCGTCGCCAGCGAGAGCTTCCTGAAGAACTAGGCGGTATGGATCAGTAACCTGGCCGGGGAGGCTTGCTGGCAGCTATTTTTTCCATCGGAAGCTTTCATCCTCGAAGATCAGGTCGCGTTTTGATCTTCTCTTTGGAGCCGGGGGAGCAAAGGTTTTGGGCGCCTTTGAGGCAAGCTGCTTCTTGATTTTCTCATGCCCGGGCTGCTTCGCGAGGTTGCGCCATTCGTCGGGATCCTTTTGCACGTTGTAAAGTTCCTCGCTGTTGTCCTTATACCGTATGTATCGCCATTTCCTGTTCATGATGGCGTAGGAATTGGGGAACATGTGGGGCAGGTAGACATCACGGTCCACGGCTTTTGCCGGGGCAGACAGGGTGGAGGCGATGGAGGTACCCTCGAGTTTGTGAGGCGTTTTCGGCAGGTTACATAATTCGATAAGGGTGGGATACATGTCGATCAGGCTGACGGTGACATCGGTGGTGGCTCCGCTGGCGACCCCCGGTCCTGCCCAGATAAAGGGAACATTGGAGGTGCGCTCCCACAGGGTGTGCTTGCCCCAGTCACCTTTCTCACCATGGTGGTAGCCATGGTCGCTCCACAGCACCACGATGGTATTATCCGAGTAGGGGCTGGCCTCAAGGGCGTCGAGCACTCGACCGATCTGGGCATCAGCATAGCTCATGCAGGCCAAATAGCCGTGCAGGGCCTCCTGCACTGCTCCGAGCTTGACCAGTCGCTGGTGGATTCTTGAGCGGTTGGTTTTCTGTCGACGGATGTTTTCCGGCAGGTCATCGAGGTCATCCTCCTTGTATGGGGGCAGCTTGATTTCATGTCGCTTGTAGAGGTCGAAATATTTTTGGGGACAGTAGTTGGGGAAGTGCGGGGCGTAGAGTCCCACGGCAAGGAAGAATGGAGTGTCCCATTTTTTCTTCAGTTGAGCCACTGCCCACTGGGCTCGCATGCTGTCAGCCAGCTCGTTCTCTCGCTCGTTTGGAGTTGGACCGAAATCCATGAAACTGCCGTTACTCTTGGGAGCTCCGGGTGTGCGTTGATAGGTGCCGTAGGGTTTCGGGTCAGGAAAGGGGACCTCATCCGACCAGGAATCCATGGGATATCCTGTTTCCCTTTGCCGTTGGGTGCGTACATGGAATTCGTCCCAGCCACGCAGGTCGACAGCACCCGCCGGGTGATGAAAGAGCTTTCCGGATCCCATGGTGCGATAACCGGCTTCCTTGAAACTTCCCTGTAGCGGGCGGATCTGTGGATGCTCCACGAAGTAGAGGGCACTGTCATAGCATCCGGTGGTGGAGGCGAACTGGCCGGAGAAGATGGCTGCCCGGGATGGAGCGCAGAAGACACCGGCGGTGTGGGCATTGGTGAAGTTGACCCCGCGCTTTGCCAGGCGGTCGATATTCGGGGTAATTGCAGCCGGTGTAGTGCCATGGCAGCCGATCCAGTCATTCATGTCATCGACAGCGATGAACAACACGTTGGGTTTTTCCTTAGTGAATCCGTTCGCTGTAATGATCAGGGAGATGATAAGGAGGGTGGTTATTTTCTGGGAGGTCATGGCTTTGACATTGTATGATGATTTCCTGTTATCTCTTGCCCCCAGAATAGGTCAGGCCGGGAAAAGTAAGGTAATAAGTCCCCGGAAGACTCAATTTCATGCCTGATAATGTAGAGGCGATGGAGTTTCTTTGAACAGTAGATATTTTCAGGAATAACCCGGCGAGGTCAGCTTATTTTTCTTCCCCAAGTTCTTCGATGTAATCTATAATAGGCTCAATGAATATTAAACACGCTGTTTCGGCCTTCTTTTATTTCTTTCTTTTCGCGAGCCTCAGGGCGGAAGGCGTTGAGGGGGAGCTTACCCCATTTCTAGGCAAACCTTCCCTTGATATTCAGCAGGTATTCCGGGGTGAACGGTTTGGCAACATTGTCGTCACAATGAAAGGCACCGTGTTGGCCACATGGGGGACAAGCCACGTGCGTGCGAAACGCAGCGTGGACGGCGGCAAGACATGGGGAGAGGAGATTGTCATTGCCCGACCGGGTTTCCAGACAGGAGGCCTGACCGTCAATGAAGCCAATGGAGACATCATTGCCTTTGTGGAGGAGAGGCACCCACCCGCTCCCATTTCCGTTTATCGCAGCAGTGATGACGGCAGATCCTGGCAGAAAATTGATACCAATATCAAGCCGGATCCGGAGGGTAACGCACCCTCGATGCACATGAACGAGCACGGTATCACGCTGCGTCACGGCAAGCACAAGGGGCGCCTGATTCGCCCTTCGCGTTTCTATGCCGGGAAAAATGACCGGTCTCTTTGGCCCAAGCACTATACTAATGCCATCTTTAGCGATGATGGTGGCAAGACCTGGCAGACCAGTCATCCATTCCCGGCCAAGGGAACGGGTGAAGCGACACTCGCCGAGCTCAGTGACGGAACCATCTACTACAACACGCGGCGTCACTGGGCTGAGGAGGGTGCCAATCCACGGCGGCGTTGGACTGCCACCAGCATTGACGGCGGCATGACCTGGAAGGACATGAAGTTTTGCGAGGTGCTTCCCGACGGTCCCCAGAACACCAACTATGGCTGCATGGCCGGGCTGACCCGCCTGGCGGTGAAGGGACGTGACATTCTGGTCTACAGCAATTGCGATAGCCCGGGAGGACGCCACCACGGCACGGTCTGGGCGAGCTTTGATGGCGGCAAGACCTGGCCGGTGAAGCGGCTGGTTTTTGCCGGCGCCCATGGTTATTCCTCGATTACCTCAGGGCGTCCGGGAACGGCCACCGAGGGCATGCTTTTCCATCACTTTGAGGGAGGCCCGAAGGGGGGGTCAGCCGTGGCACGGTTTAATCTCGCATGGATTCTCGAGAAGGGTGAATCCACCGGTGATGGAGAGGTTCCGTCCTGGGTGAAGTAGAGCTTATTTGAGCGGAGTGTTAGGAGCCACGGCTCCTGCCGGGTATTTACCATTGAAGACCATCATTGCCTCCTGGGTTTCGACCGTCAGGAATGACTCGTCCACCTTGCCGTCCTTGCCTGTAACGCGGGACAGGTCAAGGTTGAGATGCTTGGCGAGGAAAGGGTAGGCAGCCATGCGCTTTGAAGTGCCGTAATCATGTCCCTCCTGCAGGAAATGCGCGTTGGCCAGTCGATCACCGGCCTTGTATAAACCGTAGACATGGCGCACGAAGGGAAACTCGGTTTGCGGTGTCTTTTGTGTCCAGTCCTTGCCGTTTGAGATAATCAGTTGCGGTCGCGGTGCTGCGAGCGCGGCAATTTCGGCATTGTTTGTCTTGTGACTCTGGCTCCAGTGGATCGGCATGCCGCTCTCACAGACGCAACCACCGAAAAAATGCGCGGATACCTGGCAAACCGGAACCGATACCCGCACTCTCTCATCGATTGCTGAGAGAATGAAGGTTTGTGTGCCACCTCCGGAGCACCCGGTCATGCCGATGCGCTCCCGGTCAACGTTGGGCAGGCTGATCACAAAATCCAGTGCTCTGGTACTGTTCCATGTCTGCAAGCGTAGTATCTCCGGCGTGCGTCGGTGATCCCATCCAGCAAGCTTTGAATCCCCGTAGCCAACCATGTCATACTGGAAGACCGCCGCTCCCATCTTTGCCAATACGGCACAGCGTGCCTGGCGTGAATCCTTGAAGCGGCCACCGTGACCGTGTGGACAGAGAATCCCGGCAAGTTTCCCTTCAAATTCCGTTGGACGATAGAGGGTGCCGGTGACGAAATGTCCGGGTGAGCTCTCGATGGCGACATTCTCGGCAGTATATCCCTTATGGGTGCGCTTTTTCACGAAACGCGGGTTGAGCGGAGTTCGTTCCGGGAATTTTTTCAGTTTTGCTCCGGCAAGGATGCCGGCAATGACAGTAGCCTTGCGTTTCTCCCATTGTGCCAGATCCGGTGTTGCCTTGCGGATGGCATCAAGTTCAGCTGCTGCTTCATGGGGTTTCTGGGCATATCCGACGCGTAGTTTCCCCTTGTCAGCGAAGCCCGGGGAGATTGTGCCGGCAAGCAGGATCATGGATGTGAATAATAAGGTGTGTTTCATCATGAAGTGGTTAATGAGGTGAGAGGATCATACGGGACACCGTAAGAGAGAGTCAATGGGCATCGCCGTTTTACGGTTTTCTCTCGCCATGAAATCGTCCATAATACTTTCCATGAGCGATGTTCGGCAGTTCGGAGCAAAGGGTGATGGTGCCACGGATGATACCGAGGCTCTTCGGCATGCGGTTGATAAGGGGGATGGCATCCTGTTTTTTCCCGCTGGCAGCTACCGTATTTCCGGCACTATCGAGGTTCCTGTCGCGGGGAGGGGACCCTGCGCAATCACCGGCGAGGCGGGGACATCCACTATAGTCATGGCCGGTGAGGGGCCGGCATTCCGGCTGATTGGAACACATGGAGGCACTGGTGACCCGGGAAGTGTTCAACCCGGGGTATGGAAGAAGGAGCGCATGCCGACCGTCCAGGATATTGCCATTGAAGGAGCGCATCCTCAGGCTGACGGATTGGAACTGGTGGAGACGATGCAAGCGGTGATTGAGGGAGTGATGGTTCGCCGTGTGCGGCACGGGGTTCATCTGGTAAAGCGTAACCGCAATGTGGTTCTCACTCATTGTCATCTCTATCACAATACCGGAGTTGGGTTGTATCTTGATGCTGTTAATCTGCACCAGATTAACGTTTCCAATTCACACATCAGCTACAATCGGCTTGGCGGGATAAGGATCGAAGGCTCTGAGGTGCGTAACCTGCAGGTTACCGGTAACGACATCGAGTATAATAACGCGAAGTCTCATGGAAAATTACCCTCTGAGCCCACGGCGGAGATCTGGATTGATACCACTGCGCCAAAGGCAAGTGTCAATGAGGTGACCATTTCATCAAACACCATTCAGGCTACCAGTTCTCCAGGAGGTGCGAATATACGAATTCTCGAGAAAGGGGATTCCAGCCGTCCACCGGGGTTGATTGCTATTTCCGGGAATGTGATCGGCTCGCAGGAGAACAATGTGCACCTCAGTGGAGTTTACGGGGTGACCCTCAGCGGGAATACCATCTATTCATGTGCAAGGCGCAACCTGCTAGTTGAGCATTCGCGACTGGTTACCATCGGCTCAAATCACTTCCGGCGACACACGCCGGCCTCAGGAACCGGTGTGCGCCTTGTCGGTAGTGAGGACTGCACGATTTCCGGGAGCACTTTTCGTGATGAATCCTCAGCAGGTCAGGTAAGTGGCGCATCGTTGCTGGAACTGGAGAACTGCCACCGGATTGCAGTGAGCGGGTGTGTCTTTACCGATGGCGTGCCTTATGGGATTGATGCAGGTAACTGCAGTGACATTCAGGTCACCGGTTGCGTTGTTGCCGAGAGCCGTAAGGCAGCACGGGCAAGAGGAGCGGTGCGTTTTTCCGGCCAGGGGAAACGTAATGGATTAGCTTTGAATAACTTTCGCGGTAAAATTGAAGTCTCCCCTGAAGCGGGAGTAAAATTGCATGAGAATACTGACTGACTCTTCCAACGTTTTATTTCTGTTCGCTTTCACCTTGCTTTCGGTGATGTGCCCGGCCTTTGCCGCCCGACCGAATATCCTCTGGATCTCGGCCGAGGATATCAACGCTCATCTGGGATGTTACGGTGACCCGCATGCCATCACGCCGAATGTGGACCGCTTGGCTGCGGAGGGAATCCGCTATACGCATGCCTATACTTCTGCCGGTGTCTGCGCCCCGTGCCGCAGCGGTATCATTACCGGCATGTATCAAAACAGCATTGGAACGCACCACATGCGCTGTAATGCCGTGTTGCCCGGCTGGCTTAAGCCTTTCCCCGTGCTGCTACGCAAGGCCGGTTATTACTGTACCAACAACTCAAAGACGGATTATCAGTTCTCGAGTCCTCCCAAGTCGGAGATCTGGGATGAATCAGGATCGAAGGCACACTGGAAAAAACGGGGTAAAGAGCAGCCTTTCTTTGCCGTTTTCAACTTCACTGGCTGTCATGAGAGCGGCATTGCCTCTGAATCCAAATACAAGGCGGTTACCAGTGGATTGGCAGATAATGAGCGACAGGATGCGGCAAAACTCACAACCCTGCCCCCTTATTATCCGGATACGCCGGTTACGCGGGAGGACTGGAAGCGCAACTATGAGTTGATAACCGCGATGGATTCCTGGGCAGGAAAACTGATCGCTGAGGTGAAGGATGCCGGTCTATATGAGGAGACCATTATCTTTTTCTGGACTGACCATGGCGTAGGCTTGCCGCGGGCAAAGCGCTGGCTGTATGAGTCAGGAACGCACATTCCCCTGGTGGTGAGGATCCCGGGAACCCGGGCCGGAGTGGTTGACAGGCAATTGGTCAGTTCGGTTGATTTCGCCCCAACGGTGCTGAATCTTGCGGGAGTTGATGTTCCCTCGCACCTGCAGGGTCGGGCTTTCCTTGGTGGGGATTTGTCAGCACCGCGTGATTATGTGTATGGGGCACGCGACCGGATGGATGAGCGTTATGACATCATCCGGGTTGTGCGCGGAAGCCGCTTCCGTTATATCCGCAATTTTGAGCCCCTTAAACCCTATTACCAATATATGAACACTCCTGAGAAGGGAGCGACGATGAGGGAGATTCGGCGTGCTGAGAAGGAGGGAACACTGACGGAAATCGGCAAGCTGTTCTCGGCTTCCCGAAAGCCTGTTGAGGAACTCTATGACGTGCAAGAAGACCCGCACGAGGTTCACAACCTCGCCGGCAACCGGAAATATGCCGAAAAGTTAAAGGACATGCGTACATCCCTGGCGCAATGGCAGAGGCAGATTGGGGACATTGGCCTGATTCCGGAGGCGGAGATAGAGATTCGTGAACAGGAGGCAGGTTCCCGGTTTGAGATCCTCAACAGGAAAGGGGTATCAAAAAAATTCCTTGAGCGCCTTGTGGCAAGTGCAACGCAGGCCTCTGAGGGGATTGAGGCCCTGCCGATACTTCTCAAGGTCCTCGATGACAAGGATTCCGCGGTTCGCTATTGGGGAGTGACCGGTATTGGGAATATCGGAAAAAAGGCCGGTGGCCAGGCACTGGAGGCGGCAAGGAAGGCAATGAAGGACAATTCACCGAGTGTGCGTATTGCTGCTGCCCGGGCAGTTGCCCGGCTGGGGAAACCGGAGATTGCCATCCCTCTACTGGTTAATGAACTGAAATCCGAACATCAATGGGGCCGTCTGGCAGCGGCTATTGTCCTTGATGAAATGGATGAGGAGGCCAGGCCGGCGCTCAAGGCCCTGCAGGAGGCCGTGAAGAAGCCGCAGCCCAATAAATACATTGTCCGTGTTGCCAACCGAGCCGTGAATGATCTTCTCGGTACTGATAACCGGGTTCGCTAGCGTATTGTTTTCCCAAGGTGGTTCCGGGGTGAAATGTGCTCGAGGCAATTACAAGCGCTTGCCTATCAAGGGCAATGACGGCTAGTCTCCATGACGATGATCAAAATCAAGCTATTTGCCCTTTGTGTGCTTTTCTCCCCGCTTGCTTCTGCAGGCGGCGACTGGGTGGACCTATTCGACGGCAAGACCACCGAGGGCTGGACACCCCGAAATGAGGTGGTTTCCTTCGAGGCCAAAAACGGTGAACTGCAATTGTTGTCGAAAACCAACTGCTGGGTGACAACCGGGGTGGAAATGGCGGACTTTGAGGTTGAGCTTGAAGTCTTGTTGCCTGCCGAGGAGGGCTTTAATTCCGGCCTGGCCTTTCGCTGTATTGGAGCGAAAGGCAAGCCAAAGGGTTACCAGTGCGAGATTGACCGGGGCAAACCCGCCGGGGTCTATGGCATTGGAACCGGGGGGTGGCTTTACCCTTCAGGAAAAGATGGGGCTGAGTATTCAGCGAAGGTCAAGGGTGTGCTCAAGCCGAAGGAATGGAATCATTTCAAGGTGAGGGCCGAGGGACCCAGGATCCGGACATGGCTTAACGGTAAGCCTGTTGCCGATATAGAACACAAGCAGATTCTGAAGGGTTACTTTGGTATCCAGCATCACGGTAAAGGTGGCCTTGTAAGATTTCGTAACATTCGCGCACGTGAGCTGAAGGGGAAGGAGCAGGCTGCCAGAATGAGGCCGAATATCCTCTGGATTACTGCCGAGGACATGAGCCCAACGCTGGGGTGTTACGGGGATGCCTATGCGATAACACCCAATATTGACCGTTTTTCCAGGCGGGCGACCCGTTATGATAATGCCTTTGCCGCCTCCCCGGTCTGCTCACCCTCACGCTCTGTTTTGATTACAGGCATGTATAATGTCTCGACGGGTACCAACCAGATGCGTTCGGGATTTCCCCTGCCGGAGGGAGTAAAGGGGTTCCCTGCCTACCTGCGCAGTGCCGGATACTTTACCACAAACAACGTCAAAACTGACTATAACACCAGTGACTCAGGGCGCCTGATCGAGGAATCCTGGCACGAGTCATCAGCCAAGGCTCACTGGCGCAGCAAGGAGCGGAACAAGGGGCAGCCGTTCTTTGCGGTTTTTAACCTGATGACCAGTCACCAGTCGCGAACCATGGTCTGGCCATACCGTGTTTTTCAGAAGCATGTGCAATCCAGACTCTCGCCCGGCCAGGTGCATGATCCCAAGGAGGCGCCGGTACCTCCTTATTACCCTGACACTCCCTTGGTGCGCAAGACGATGGCCCGTTACTACGATTGTGTCACGGCCATGGATATCCAGGTTGGTGAAATTTTGAGGCAGCTTGAGGAGGACGGGCATGCTGAAGATACCATCGTGTTTTTTTACTCCGATCATGGTTCCGGAATGCCTCGCCACAAGCGTCTATTGCATGACAGCGGCATGCGGGTGGCGATGCTTGTCCACATTCCCGAGAAGTGGAAACACCTGCGTCCTACCAGCCCCGGGAAGGCAACGGAGAGCTTGGTGAGCTTTATTGATTTTGCGCCGACAACACTGAAGCTGGCGCAGCTGCCTGTGCCTGAATACATGCAGGGCATCCCGTTTCTGGCTGCCAATAAAGGAGCTCCTGCGCGTGAAATCGTCTATGGTACCCGTGACCGGGTGGATGAGGTGTTTGAGTGCTCCCGCTCGGTGCGGGACAGGCGTTGGCTTTATATCCGCAACTATCACCCGCACTTGTCCTGGAACCAGCCATCGGTATTTTCTGACCTCGGTGAGATTCGCGATGAAATTACCGGCTTCGCCGCAAATAATGCTAACGATTTGAGTGTTGCCCAGAGGCATTATGCGGGATCCTCGAAGGCGGTTGAGGAACTGTATGATTGCCGCAATGATCCACGGAACACGCGTAACTTGTTGTCGGGAAAAATCACTCCTGATATTAAAGGACATCTCCAGCGCTTAAGGAAAGCTTACATCGGCAAGCGACAGGAGTTCGGTGATTGTGGTGCTCTTCCAGAGAGTGAGATGCGACGCATGGTTGCCGGCGAGGGTAAGGCGATGCGGGACATTATTCTTGGTGCGAGTAACCACAAACCCGACCTCAAGGCGGCATGGCGCTCGGCTGACAAGGTCGGCATGGCTGATAGCGTGGATCTGGTCAAGGGCTTGCAGTCGGGTGATGTTTCCGGAAGATACTGGGCGATTATCGGGTTGCGGAATGCATCATTTGGCGATGCGGGACTGCACGGAAAAGTGGTGGATTTTTTGGATGACGTTGCACCTGCCGTGCGTATCGAGACAGCAGGTTGGCTGGCGCATTTCCCGAAGTATCGCCAGCAGGCACTACAACGCCTGGTGAAGGATCTTGGGAACGAGGACTGGGCAGTTGCCCTGCGTGCCTGCCGGGCAATTGAACTCCTGGGGGAGAAGGCAAAATCCGTGCTGCCGGTAATGCGTAAGTTATACGACCGCACTCGGCATGCTGCCGGGGACAATAATTTTTTCGTGGCCTTTTCCAGCGGGGCTTTCCTTGAGAAACTCGGCCAGAAGACTGAGCCGTGGGATTTTACGCCGGGCGCCGGCAGCTTTATGCCTGCGGTGAAGAAGAAGGCGCAGAAAAAGTAGCATTCCAGCAGGGAATGCCTGTAGAATTCATCTCATGAAAGTTGGAATAATCGGATACGGCTGGGTGGCCGGGGCGCACATTGAGGCACTTAATGCCATCGATGGGGTGGAAGTGTCGGCGGTTTTTTCTTCGCGCCCCCAGGACGATCATGAATTATCGGAGAAGCACGGCAGTGCGATCACCAGCTACACGGACCTTGATGTCCTGTTGGCCAATGATGATATCGGGGCGGTTTCCATATGTAGTTACCCGGGCATGCACAAGGATCATGCACTGGCATGTGCGGCGGCGGGCAAGCACATGATCATCGAGAAACCTCTGGCGTTGTCTATTGAGGACAGTGCCCTCATTCGTGATGCGGTGCGTGGTGCCGGCGTGCGTTGTTGCGTGTGTTTTGAATGTCGTTACTCGAGCCAGTTCCTTGCCACCAAGGCGGTCATTGACCAGGGATTGCTCGGCGAGGTGCACTACGGTGAGGTGGATTATTACCACGGGATTGGCCCGTGGTATGGGCAGTTTCGCTGGAATACCGGCCGGGAGAATGGTGGAAGCAGCTTGCTCTCCGCCGGTTGCCATGCCCTTGATGCCTTGTTGTTGTGCATGGGTGGCGAGGTCGAGGAGGTGAGTTCTTATGCGACAGCTTCAAAGAATAAGGTGTTTGCCGGGTATGAATACCCGACGACGACCACGAGTATTCTGAAGTTTTCCGACGGTCGTGTCGGCAAGGCTGCCTCATGCATTGACTGCCTTCAGCCTTATTATTTCCATACTCATCTGGTGGGCAGCGAGGGCAGCCTTCTTGATGACAAGTTCCATTCCCAAAAGCTCTCAACCAACAAGGATTCCTGGAGCGGGTTGTCCATGAAGATGCTGGATTCAGGTGATGTCAGTGATCATCCCTACCAGACACAGTTTGAGGCTTTTTTCACAGCGCTCAAGGCTGATGAGGAGATGCCATTGACCTCGCTCGAGGAGGCATACCGGACATTCGAGGTGGTGTTTGCCGCTGATCGTTCGGTGGAGGAGGGGAGACCTGTAAAGTTATCAGAGATTCGTTGTGGCTAAGAGTGTCATTGCCATTGTTGCCCACCCCGACGACATCGAGTTTTTATTTGCCGGGACAATGCTGCAGCTTGCCGCTGCTGGTTACCAGTTGCATTACATGGCGCTCGCCAGTGGCAACTGCGGATCGTTGCGGAAGGGTGCTGATGAGACCCGGGAGGTGCGCCGGGAGGAAGCTGAGCGGGCGGCAGGAATCCTGGATGCGGTTTACCATCCGCCAGTTTGTGATGACCTTGAGATTGTCTATTCCGTTGAATTGTTGCGTCGCCTCTCGACGGTGATCCGGGTTGCCAGTCCCCAGATTGTGCTGACCCATTCTCCTGATGACTACATGGTTGACCACATGGAAACGGCTCGA
>JAAESJ010000495.1 GCA_024229495.1 Verrucomicrobiaceae bacterium
GAAGATTGATGAAGTTCCTGCCAATATTGACTGGGAATCATGGATCGGGCCCGCTCCAATGCGTCACTACACTAGGGGTGCCTATCCGTTCAAGTGGCGCGGTTTTGTGGACTTTGGTTCTGGTGCACTTGGCGATATGGCCTGCCACACTACCGATGGTATTTATTCCATCATGCGACCCGGTTATGCAGCTTCTGCAGAGCCTCTCATGATGACGGGTCCCTGCAAGGGACAGTTTCCTGCAGGAATGACTCTAAAAGTCGATTACCGTGCTACTAAGGAAACTCCCGCATTTACTACTTACTGGTATGAGGGAAAGAAAAAGGACGGTAAGGACAATATGCCAGAAACCCCTGAAGAGTTAAAATCCGAGGGCCGAAAATTGCCGCGCACAGGTAATCTTATCGTTGGCACCAAAGGAAAAATGTTGGTTACCGGTGACTACTGGAACAGTCCAAGGATTATTCCTGAAAGCCGTCAGAGAGAATTCGGCAAGCCTAAGCAACTCCTTGAACGCTCACCTGGACACCATGATGAGTTCATCATCGCTTGCCGAGGTGATAAGCCGAGAGAGTACAGCCAGTCGAACTTCAGCTA
>JAAESJ010000496.1 GCA_024229495.1 Verrucomicrobiaceae bacterium
CCCTTCCTAGTGCGGTGGCCCGGCGCAGTGAAACCCGGCTCCGTCAACCCGACGACAATCTGCACGACGGACTTTTTTGCCACCTTTGCCGAGTTGGTGGGCAAGGAAGGCGATATTCCAGATAACGCCGCGGAGGATTCGTTCTCTTTTCTGCCCTGCCTGAAAGGGGCAAAGAAGCCAATTCGACCATTCACCATTCATCATTCCATCTCGGGTGTGTTTGCCATCCGCAAGGGGCACTGGAAATTAATTCTCAACAAAGGCGCCGGCGGAGGGTGGGGTGGTTCCTGGGAAACCACCAAGACCAGCGCCAAGGCCGTGCAATTATACAATATGAAGAATGATCCCGGGGAAACCAGGAACCTGGAGGAAGTTCATCCGGAGGTCGTGAAGGAACTGGTGGATGACCTTGCCGGGGCATTCCGAAATGGCCGCACTACCCCGGGCACACGTCAGGAAAACGAGGGATGGCCCTATCGGGACGGGGCAATGCAGGCCAAGTTTCCGCAACTGAGCGAAAAATGAATCATCTTTTCCCTGCATTACTCGCCGTCATTTTTCTGGTGGGTTGTGACCCACACGTGGATTCCGTTTACCTGGGGCGTGCTGAAGCTCGCTTGCTGAGTGATGTGTCCTCTGGAAACGTCGCGGCAGTCAAAAAATTCCTTGATCAAGGCGGAAACGTGAACCTGCAGGATGAACCGGGCATGACGCCCCTGCACCATGCTGTCAATGACGATTGGAAAGGGAGCGACCTTGAAATGATCAAGCTGCTCATCAACAGAGGA
>JAAESJ010000497.1 GCA_024229495.1 Verrucomicrobiaceae bacterium
AACATAGGGGTTAGGGGGGACCCTATTGGATAGGGTCGCGCTGTTCTGGTTTCCTAGTATTGCATCTAAGCGGTTGACGTCGTTGACGTGATCGCGGGCCATCAAATCGATTGCGGCCTGTCTAATTCGTGTGTTCACGTCAATCACCTGCTTGCAGGGAGGCGTATTTGACGGCGTTCCGGAATATCGCCATGCCCTCGCCCTCGCCGTGCTCCGTTTCCTCACGGGTCCAAGTCGCCCCCAGCCATGTCGAGTGGTTTGCCTCCGGGTGCGGCATCAGCCCGAACACCAGTCCGGAGGGATCGCACACCCCTGCTATGTTCCTCCAGCTCTGGTTGGGTGATATCGGGTATGGGAGCACCTCGTCCCTGGAGCTCGGGTACTCCGAACCCGGTTCGACGTAGCGAGCCACCAATTGGCCCGATTCGGCCCACTCGTCGAGGAGACCGGGGTCGTCGGTGACGAACTTGCCCTCGCCATGTCGTACCGGTACGCGCATGCGGGTGATGCCCTTGGTCCAGATGCAGGGGCTGTTGGGGTCGAACTCCAGCGTCGCCCCGCGGTCCTCGTACTGGCCGCTGTCATTGAGCGCCAGTGATGCGGTCTG
>JAAESJ010000498.1 GCA_024229495.1 Verrucomicrobiaceae bacterium
GTGTCTGTGAACGTCAGCTCTGCGACGTCAGATGATGCCTCGTCGGAGCCTGAAAGGGCCACGGTGATGGTCACGTCCGACGTCGGCTGGGTGTTGAGCACCACAGACACCACGTCGGTGGTGCCGGCCTCAGAGACCACGGTCGAGCCGCCGTCCTGGGAGACGGTGACGCCAGCGGTGTCGTCGTCGGTGGTCGTCACGTCGACCACCAGGTCAGCCATTGCGTCATAGGCGCTGTCGGAGCTGGCTGGCGAAAGGGTGACGGTGGAGGCCTGCGGGCCGTCGGTCGCCGGGTCGTCCATGCCGGTGACAGAGACGGCCTGGGCAACCTTCCAGTTGACGGTCGTGAACGTGAGGACTGTCGGGTCCACGGAGGCCTCAGATGCGTCGGAACCCGAAATGGTGAAGGTCACGTCAGCGGTGGGCTGCGAGTCGAGGACCACGCTGACCGAACCGGTGGTGCCGGCCTCGGACACGGTGACCGAGGTGCCCGTCAGGGTGATGCCGGCGGTGTCGTCGTCGGTGGTGGTGAAGAAGACCATCCGGTCCAGGCCGTCGTAGGCACTGTCGGTGCTCGACGCCTCCAGGGATGCAGTGGTGTTCTGGTCGCCGTCGTCGAGGTCGTCGTCGACGCCGGTGACCGTGAACGTCTGGGCGATGTTCCAGTTGGCCGGGGTGAACGTGATCGCCGCACCAGGCTGGATCTCGGAGGCGTCGTGGCCCGTCATCGAGATGGTCACGTCGGCGGTCGGCTTGGCTTCGAGGACGACGGACAGGTCCAACGTCGAACCTGCTTCGGACACGTCGATGGCCGTCGTCAGGTAGGAGGCGGTGAATCCGGAGGTGTCGTCGTCGGTGGTCGTGCCGTTGATCTCCTGGTCGTCTAGGGAGTCCCAGGCGTCGTCGGAGGCGGCGTCGTCGATGGAAACGGTGACGTCCCAGTCCTGGTCGCCATCGTCGAGGTCGTCGTCGATCCCGGAGA
>JAAESJ010000499.1 GCA_024229495.1 Verrucomicrobiaceae bacterium
ACCTCCAGCTTGATAATTGAACCGTTCCCGGTCTCCATGTGCCGCGCCGGTCCGCTGGTGCTGGTCCAGACATTGCCCTCCTCATCGAACTCGATCTCCCGGGTGTAGCTCACCCGGTGAGGCAAAAGAAACTCAACCAGATACTCTGTCTTTGGATTGAACCTGTAGAGCGTATCATTACCGGTTCCACAAATCCAGACATGACCATCCGGTGCCACGTTCAGCGCATAGGGGATCTGGTTCTCCGCATCAGGAAGGTCATAGACCAGCCACTCCTCGCTCTTCGGGTCAAACCTTCCAAAAACACCGGAGGCAAATCCCGGGACCCAGACCATTCCGTCCGGCGCCACGTGCAGGCGACGGGGACCGCGGAAGGGAGGGTTCCATTCCTTGATGTCGCCGTCCGGGGCAGCTGGGTCAATGCGCCCGATGCGGTTACCGTTAAGCTTGCTATACCAGATCACCCCGTCCACCGGTGAATAATCCAGGCCATAGGGGGTGATTCCACGCGACTCTCCCTTACCGGCAGCCTTTGCCTGGTTGGCTTCAAGCAGCTTGTATTCCTTGACCTTCAGTGTCTTTGGATGCAGCGAGAAGCAGGAATTGCGGCCCGCATCAGTATACCAGATCAACCCCTCGGGATCCTTGGGATTGATACGCAAGGTGTGGGGATAGGAGCCACGCCGGGCAGGCGCCTCAGCACTGGAACAGACCAAAAACTCTTTGGTCTTCAGGTCATACCTGACCATCTGCCCCGAGGCACACATGGTCACCCACATGTTGCCGTCATTGGCCAGTTCAATGGAATGCGGACCATGGGAGCCACGCGGAAACTTTCGAAACTTCTGTTCACCGGTCTCAGGATTGAGGGTAACCAGGCGACCCTTGCTGATATTCACCACGTACACGAGCCCATCCGGACCAAGCTCAAGGTCATGGAATGAGCCTTCATACTGCTTGCCGACCTCCCAGGAAGTGATCTTCGCCTTGGCAGCGACACCGGTCGGTGCCGGCGGGGGCACGAATTGCGGCCAGCGATCCACGGCATCCCCCTTGTAGGTATTAATAATCTTGCCAATGATCGTCTTTTGCGTGTGACGATAAAGTCCCCCGAAGCCATCCATGCGGCGAATCATGGTTTCCCAGTCCACGGGTTTCTCCGGCGAGCGAAAGCCAACAGTGCCGATTTGGTGACAGTAGGAACACATCATCTTGAAGTTCAACTTGTCCTTGAGGCTGTCGAACTTGAGCATGCCGAAGCCACTGGTCGCCGGCCTCTGTTCCTCAAGTTTCTCCCCGGTGGCCGGTTTCATGGAAATAGATAATGACCCTGCGTCCGGGCTAACAGCATCACTCCAGTGGTCAAGTTGCCCCATCAAGCGCGCCCGCATCTTGAAATTCACCTCCCGCAAGCCGTCAATCTTGAATGTCCCGTCCGCCTGGCTGAATACCGAGGTGCTCTGCCTGCGCTCTTCATCAAAGGCGGAAACCATCACCCCAGCCATCACCTTGCCGGATGCGTCCGTTACCTTGCCCTTAATTGTGGCCGCGCGCGACTGACACAGGAAAAGGACAAGCCCCGTCATTACAATTGTTGTGATTTTTCTCTTCATGCTTTGTTTAATCGAATAAAGTTTATAAGATCCGGTCGGTCATTGACCTCACCATTCCAGTCTCCCCGTACTGGAGGCAAAAGACTCCGCCTCAATGTCCATGTCCCCGAGCATTCTTAAAAAGAGGTTACACAGCGGGGTATTGCGCCGGGCATCATGGGCAATGTATTTCCCGTGGTCGAACCCGCCCCCGGCAAGCAGGATCGGGTTGTTGCGCGGGTCATGCGCACTGGCGTTGCCCAGGTTGCTTCCAAAAAGCGTCGTTGTGCTCTCAAGAAGGGACCCGCCCTCTTCCTGCTTGGCCTTCATCTGGCCAAGGAAATCCCCGAAGCAACCCACAATGCCACGCTCAATTTTCTTCAATTGGTCAATGCGCTTCGGGTCACGCGCGTGATGGGAGAGGTTGTGATGCTCGCTGTCCACGCCGTCGACCTTCGGGATGCCATGATTGTGCTGGATGACGATACTGATCACGCGCGAGGAATCTGTCTGGATGATCAATGGCACCAGGTTGAGCAAAAGGCGCATGCGGCCAATAATATCCCCCTTGTCATGAATATCACTGGGTGGCCGTTGAGCGACTTCCGGCTTGGGCTTATCAATCCAGGCCTGAGCCTCGGCCATTTGTTTCTCGGCATCACGCACCGATTCAAAGTATTCCTCCAGGCTTGCACGGTCGGCTGCCGTGGCGTTCTTCAGCAATGCCTTGGTCTGGTCCATGAGTTCATCAAGGATACTTCGACCGTCGCCAAGCTTCTGTTTCTGCCTTGCAAGCTCGGACGGCTTGCCCCTCAGGAACATCCTGGCAAACAGGCGTGATGGGCGAAACTCGGCAGGAATCATCACTCCACTGCCGGTATAGGACTGACTCTTCGGACCGTCACTGCTAAGCGACACCGAGGGGAACCGGGTCACATAGCCCAGCTTGGATGCCATGTATTGATCAATAGAGATGGAATTGCGAAACCCGTCCATCCCGGGATTGAATGCAGCACTGAGCCAGGTCATCTCGCACTGGTGCTCGCCACCTTGGCCCGGGTGGGAGAGCCCGGAGAAAAGCGTTAAATCCCTGCGGTGCTCCTTGAGTAATCCCAGGTAATCCGTCGTTTCATAATCCCGACCGGCTTTTTTGGGAAACAAAGCAGGTGCATGCAGGCCAAGGGTGTTGCACAGGAACACCGCACGTTTGGGAGGTTGCACATTCTTTGCCTGCAGCGGGCTCATCGACTCCAGAAACGGTAATGCCAGGCCAACTCCCGAGGCCTTGAGCACTGTACGACGGTTCATAGTGGTTTTCATTTTACTGGTGACTGAAGAGCCGGCTCTTGATGACCTCATGAATGATTTTACGCACGCCAAAGCCCCCGGGCCTGGCCTTGGAAAGGATCCGCTCAATCTCCTCCCGGTCAGCAAACTCAATCTCACCCCCCGTGGAGTAGACAACAAGCTGCGAGATGAAGTTGCGGGCCACCTGCTCCTCCTGCTCAAGGAGCAGGTCCCTGAACTTGCGGATCCCGGAAAACTTCTGCCCATCGGCCGTAATGCCCCCGGAATCAACATGACGCGCCCAGCGGTATTCATAAACGTGGCGGCCATAAATGCGGTCGCCGGTCCAGTCCCCACGGCCGGTGGTGCGGTAGCGCCTACGATGGCCGCCAATCGGGTTAAAGCTCTCCAGCGCAAAGCCCGGCGGGTCAATGTGCTGATGGCAGTTGGCACA